>NZ_CP032418.1:2465000-2537131 GCF_003595195.1 Paenisporosarcina cavernae | reverse complement strand
TTTTCGTCGTGTAGTAAAGTAGTGTAAATTTCACATGAAATACGATGACGAGAACTAGTAACGAGGAATGTTTTTTCTAGAGAACTGACGGTTGGTGCAAGTCAGTAAAAACACTTGTGAATCCATCTCTGAGTAGCGCAGCTGAACGATTTATCGCTAGGTTGCAGCCGGTTGTAACAGGCCGTTATGAAACAAGCGGATAAACAGTACTGTTTATCAATTTGGGTGGTATCGCGGGTATGCTCTCGTCCTTTTTATAAGGGACGAGGGCTTTTTTTATTCCCAAAATGTTTCGTCATCGTACAACTAAGGAGGAAAGCACATGTTAGATGTAAAACGCATTCGAGAAAATTACGAAGAAGTGAAAAAGGTGTTAGAAACGCGAGGAGAAGATTTAGGAACGTTCGACCAATTCGAAACGCTTGATACGAAACGTCGTGAATTGATTGCAAAAACAAAGTGCTAAAAGCGGAACGAAATGAAGTGTCAGGACAGATTGCACAAATGAAGCGCAACAAGGAAAATGCAGATGATGCAATTCTCCGTATGCGTGAAGTTGGAGATGAAATTAAGGCAATTGACGAGGAGTTACGTGAAGTAGAAGAGAAATTTACGGATATGATGATGCGTTTACCGAACATTCCACATGAGAGTGTACCAGTTGGTGACTCAGAGGACGATAACGTCGAAGTACGCACGTGGGGAGAAACGCCAACATTTGACTTTGAAGCGAAACCACACTGGGATATTGCGACGGATCTTCAAATTGTCGATTTCGAGCGTGCAGCGAAAACTACTGGAAGCAGATTCTTGTTTTACCGCGGTTTAGGTGCAAGACTTGAACGTGCATTGATGAACTTCATGCTCGATTTGCATACCGAAGAGCACGGATATGAAGAAATGTTGCCGCCATATTTAGCGAATCGTGCTAGTCTAACAGGAACTGGGCAATTACCGAAATTTGAAGAAGATGCTTTCTTAATCGAGAAAGAGGATTTCTTCTTAATCCCTACTTCTGAAGTAACGGTAACGAACTTCTTCCGTGACGAAATTCTAGATGGTGATATGTTGCCAAAAGGATTCGCAGCATTTAGTGCGTGTTTCCGTTCAGAAGCAGGATCTGCCGGACGAGACACGCGTGGGTTAATTCGCCAGCATCAGTTCAACAAAGTGGAAATGGTACGCTTTGTGCATCCAGAAAATCATATGATGAATTAGAAAAGTTAACTGGTCATGCTGAAAAGTTCTACAATTGCTTGGTCTTCCATACCGAGTATTAAAAATTGTGTACTGCCGATTTAGGATTTACTGCAGCGAAAAAATACGATGTGGAAGTGTGGATACCAAACAAAATATGTATCGTGAAATTTCTTTCTTGTAGTAACTTCGAAGACTTCCAAGCACGTCGTGCGAATATTCGTTTCCGTAGAGAAGCGGGAGGAAAAGTGGAGTATGTGCATACATTAAACGGAAGTGGTCTTGCGATTGGTCGTACAGTAGCGGCTATTTTTAGAAAATTACCAACAAGCAGATGGATCTGTTGTGATTCCAGAAGTGTTACGTCCGTATATGGGTGGAAAAGAAGTCATTAAGTAAGCGAAAAGAAGCTAGGACATTACTAGCATTATGTCTTGTTCTCGACCAACCGTCGAAAGTGTCGCAGGTGGCGCTTTCAAGAACATGGATGTTCGCATGCCGAAATACGACATGGATGTCGTGTCTTTTCGGCCATAAGGCGGCACGAAACTCAACTAATTCACTTCGACTGCGGTCGAAGCGAATGGATTTTCGTGTCGTACTGATCGCCCAGGAGTCGCACCTACTCTACACTTTCGACTTTTCATAATAGAGGGCTCGAGAACATCCCGCCTGATAGTGGGGATGCACGAGTCCTCTGTTTTTGTTCCACAAAAAAGAACACTTCTGATTCAATTAAGTTACTAAGCAAAATTCATATCGAAAGAAGTGTTCTTATAGTTAAAGATCATATGATGAATCAACTCATTTTATCTTTAGATGTAGAAGTTACATTAAAAGAAAATGATATCGTCTTCACCATCAACCGTCTGGTTGAGAGCAGTCTAGAAGATGCTTCGATGCCTTCAGCCGTCAACCTACAATAATACACCAAAGAATGGGAGGAAATCTAAAGATCCTTTGGCTTTTTAACCAAAATGAGCAGTCCGTTTTAAACGGACTGCTCATTTTAGTTCAGAGACTAGTTATGTCCCTGCCTCTTCTTTTTTTGCTCGCGTAGTTGGCGGAAAAAGGAAGTTAAAATGGACCCAGTTTCATCCTCTAGAACTCCCGCTGTTACGGTACATTCGTGATTGAATCTAGAATCGTTCAATAAGGAATAAAGGGAATGAACGCAACCTGCTTTCGGATCCGTCGCCCCGTACACAACCCGAGGAATGCGGGATTGTAAAATAGCCCCAGCACACATCGGACAAGGCTCTAAGGTCACATACAAGGTCGTATTTTCTAAACGCCAGCTACTTAACTCTTCACACGCCTGTTCGATAGCGAGTAGTTCTGCATGCGTCGTCGCGCGTTGTGTTGTTTCGCGCAGGTTGTGCGCTCTAGCGATAATGCGGTCATCTTTCACGATAATAGCGCCAATAGGTACTTCGCCTAATGCGCCAGCTTTTTCTGCTTCAAAAAGCGCTTGCTGCATATAGTGTTCATCGAGTGTTCGTGTCATTGTATTCTCTCCTTGCCAATAGTGTATCACGGAAGACTCCATTTCTTTCGACTTAATTGTCTTAAAATGTCTATTTTTCGACAGACTCCTATGATAAAATGAAGGACATTGACTGATTAGAATTTATTCAAGGGGGAACTTCTGATGCCGATTCCATTTATAACGGTTGAAGGTCCGATTGGCGTCGGAAAAACATCGTTGTCAAAAGCCATTGCAGATGCAAATCACTTTCATTTATTGAAAGAAATCGTGGATGAAAATCCATTTTTGAATAAATTTTACGAAGATATTGAAGAGTGGAGTTTCCAAACAGAGATGTTCTTTCTTTGTAACCGGTACAAACAATTAGGGGATATTCAAACGAAATTCATCTCCCATGATCAACCGGTTGTTGCAGACTATCATATTTTCAAAAACCTCATCTTCGCAAAACGCACGTTACCAGCTGAAGAATATGCCAAATATCATGCGATTTACTCGATTCTTACCGCTGATATGCCACGTCCTAACATGGTAGTGTATCTTCATGCGAGTTTAGATACACTCATGAAACGAATTGCATTACGTGGTAGGGAATTTGAAAAAATGATTACGGCAGATTATATGGAACAGTTATCCGCTGATTACCATACCTTCATCCAACATTTTGAAGAAACACATCCGGATATCCCTGTCTTGCGATTTAATGGAGACGAGATTGATTTTGTTCAAAACAAAGGTGATTTAGCATTTATTTTAGAAGAAGTAAACAAAACGTTGAATAAAAGGAGTCTCCACGCATGAATTTACGAGAAAAATACGGCATTCCACAAAATGCTGTCATCACCATCGCAGGTACAGTTGGTGTAGGAAAATCGACCATGACAAAAGCATTAGCAGAGGCGTTAGAATTTCGCACATCCTTTGAAAAAGTGGATGCGAATCCATATTTAGATCGTTTCTACGATGATTTCAAAAAATGGAGCTTCCATTTACAGATATATTTCTTAGCGGAACGTTTTAAGGAACAAAAGCGTATTTTTGAATATGGTGGGGGATTCATTCAAGACCGTTCGATTTATGAAGATACCGGTATTTTTGCAAAAATGCATATGGAAAAAGGTACGATGGAAGCGACAGATTATGAGACGTATACGAGCTTATTTGATGCGATGGTGATGACGCCATACTTCCCTCATCCTGACTTACTTATTTACCTAGACGGTTCCATTGAGGATATCTTATCGCGCATTCAACTTCGTGGTCGTCCAATGGAACAATCGACACCAGTGGAATATTGGTATGAAATGCATGAGCGATATGAAAACTGGATCAATAATTTTAATGCATGCCCAGTGTTACGTTTAGATATTAAAGAATATGATTTGATGAAAAATCCGGAAACAGTGGAACCAATTATCGAAAAAATTGGCTCATTTTTAACTCAAACGGCTGTTTTACGTAAATAATAGAAACGCTTCTTGCTATTGCCAGTGAAAAGGCGATAAGCAAGAAGCGTTTTTCATTTATAAAATAAGAAATAACAAAAAAGGCACCTCCTAAGAGGTACCTTCAAAATATTCAGACACATTTCGCTTGAAGAAAATTCGTTACAGAAGCAACGAATCAATCCCCATATATATGCGCGTGTTTGTTGAAAAAATGGAGGAGGAAGAGGGATTCGAACCCCCGCGCGGTATGACCCGCCTGTCGGTTTTCAAGACCGATCCCTTCAGCCAGACTTGGGTATTCCTCCGTGTCAACAAAATATAATTTATCATGTGAGGAATTAAGTGTCAACAATTTTTGTGAAAAAACTTTTCGATGCTGCGATTTGATTTTTCTACGTGGCTTTCGTATACTAATTAATGCCGTGCTAGGTGGGAAGGTAGCGGTGTCTTGTAACTCGCAATCCGCTCTAGCGAGACTGAACTCCTTCTCTGAGGCGATTAGATATGTAGGGTCTGACTTATGCACGTAGTGTTGACGTCTGGGTCCTGCGCAATGAGTACCCATGAACCATGTCAGGTCCGGAAGGAAGCAGCATTAAGTGGTTTTTCTCATGTGCCGCAGGGTTACCTTCACTGAGCTAACGACATATGTAGCGCTTATGTTCTTTCGACGAAGGAAGGTGCACGGCATTTAAATTATCTGGTAAAGCATTTGTTCTTAGCCGAACAAATGCTTTTTTATGTTATACTAAGTAAGTTGAAATAATAGCTAGTAGAAGGAGAGAGAATCGTTGGCATATCAAGCTTTTTATCGTGTTTATCGGCCGCAGACGTTTGAAGAGATGTCGGGTCAAGTACATGTGAAACAGACATTGCAAAATGCTCTCCTTTATCAAAAAACAACCCATGCATATTTGTTTTCTGGACCACGAGGGACTGGAAAAACAAGTGCAGCGAAAATATTTGCGAAAGCATTGAATTGTGAAAATCGTCAAGGCGCTGAGCCGTGTAATGAATGCTCGTCCTGTGTTGGGATTATGGATGGATCGAATACCGATGTCATTGAATTCGATGCTGCCTCTAATTCTCGTGTGGAAGAAATTCGGGACATTATAGAACGTGTGCATTACGCGCCTTCTAGCTCTAAATATAAAGTGTATATCATTGATGAAGTGCATATGTTATCCAATAGTGCATTTAATGCCCTATTGAAAACGTTAGAAGAACCTCCAGCGCACGTGATCTTCATTTTAGCAACGACCGAACCACATAAATTACCTTTGACGATTATCTCGCGCTGTCAACGGTTTGATTTTAAGCGCATTTCGTCTGCGGAAATTGTCGATCGTATGAAAACTATTTTGATGGATTCAGACATTCCGTATGATGAAACTGTTTTGAAAGTAGTTGCACAAGCTGCCTCTGGTGGAATGCGAGATGCTCTAAGTATGCTCGATCAAGTAGTGTCGTTTAGTTCGGGTCAAATGTCGATGGAAGATGCATTGTTAGTGACAGGTTCTATTGGGCAGGAAGTCTTTTTTGATATCTCGGAGGCTTTATTGCAAAAAGAAATAGGCAATGTTTTGACACTCGTGGATCAGTTAGTGAGAGACGGTAAAGATCCGGTTCGACTAACAGAAGATTTCATCACTTTCTTTCGAGATTTGTTGGTAATCAAAACTGCTCCTTCCTTAGATGAATTATTAGAACTCGCGACAGCAGAAGAAAAGTTCCAGCAACTTGCGGAAAGCTTTCCAGCAGAAACCCTCTATTCGTATATCGAGATTCTGTCACATGCTAGTCAAGAAATGCGATACTCGAACCATGCGAAAGTGTATTTAGAGACGGCTATGTTGAAAATGTCGCAAACCGCAAGTATGGAAAGTGGAAAAACAACCGCTGTAGAAGTTCAGCCATTTCTTGAAAAGATTCAACAGCTTGAAAAGAAATTTAATTTACTAGAAGAACAAGTGCGAAAGGGTGTGCCAACTGGAACGGTTGCTACGCCTGCTGCTTCAAAACCTCGACAATCACGCGGGAATTCACGAACGAAGTTTAATGTACCAACTGGACGCATCATAGAGGTTTTAAAGACCGCAACAAAAGATGATATTCAAGTCGTCAAAAGTAGTTGGGCTCACTTACTACAAAGTATGCCTAAATCTCACTCTGCACTTTTACATGAAGCAGAGCCAGTAGCGGCATCTCCGACTAGTTTTGTGTTAAAATTCACCTATGACATACACTGTCAGATGGCAGCGGACAATCAATCATTTACAAGCAGCTTTGGTGAATTAAGCCAGCAACATTTAGGGAAAGTGTACGATGTACTCTTTGTCCCGGAAGAAGAGTGGCTAAAAATACGGGAAGAATTTATCCGTAGTAAAGGGAAGCTTTCCGTTAATGATTTACCTAGTGAAACTGAACAAGCTGCAGAGCAATTGATGGACTTTCTTCACGAACAAGAGAAGGAAGAAGACCCGCTTGTTACAGAAGCAGAAAAACTATTTGGAAAAGATTTCGTCGAAGTACACGACGACTAACTAAGGAGGAAACACAATGCGTGGTGGAATGGGAAATATGCAAGGTATGATGAAACAAATGCAAAAAATGCAAAAGCAAATGGCGCAAGCTCAAGAAGAACTTGCGGAACAACGCTTTGAAGGAGTAGCTGGTGGCGGAGTGGTGAAAGTAACTGTTTCAGGTCACAAGCAAGTATTAGAAGTAGCGTTAGATCCATCCGTAGTAGATCCAGAAGATGTAGAAATGCTACAAGATTTAATCGTTATCGCAACGAATGAAGCAATGAAAAAAGCAGAAGATACAGCGAACTCCACGATGGGACAATTCACGAAAGGATTGAACCTCCCTGGCATGTTCTAGGAGGAATATACATGCACTATCCTGAACCAATTGCAAAACTGATTGATAGTTTTATGAAATTGCCAGGTATCGGGCCGAAAACAGCGGCTCGACTGGCGTTTTTTGTGTTATCGATGAAAGAAGACACCGTTCTTTCATTCGCCAAAGCATTAGTTGATGCGAAACGAAACTTGCACTACTGCTCTATTTGCGGTCATATAACGGATGTTGATCCGTGCCAAATATGTTCGGATCACAGCCGTGATGATTCTTTGATATGTGTCGTGCAAGATCCGAAAGACGTTATTGCGATGGAGAAAATGCGCGATTATCGCGGTAAATACCATGTGTTACATGGGGCAATTTCTCCAATGGACGGCATTGGGCCAGAGGATATTAATGTTCCGCCATTGTTAAAAAGACTCCAAGATGAAACAGTCATGGAGTTAATCCTTGCAACAAACCCAACCATTGAAGGGGAAGCAACCGCGATGTACATTTCTCGTTTAGTCAAGCCTTCTGGCATTCGCACTACTCGAATTGCGCACGGTCTTCCAGTTGGTGGAGATTTAGAGTATGCAGACGAAGTTACGTTATCAAAAGCGCTTGAAGGCAGAAGAGAGCTGTAAGGAGAGAACAGGATGTTTTTCAAGAAGAATAAATTGAAAAAAGAATTCGATCAAAAGTTAATCTCCTTAATGCGTTCGACGAATGAGGAATGGCACCAATCGATCCGTGTGGAAGAACTTTTAGACGATTACGACTTAGACGTCATGACGGAGCGTAAGATGGCTGAAAGTAGACATTTCTTTCTATTTAAAGAAGCGAAAATTCGCAAGATCAGTTTGAAGTGAAGCATAGGGATTGCAGGGGACCGCATATAGTAGAGTAGTAATTGAAGGGAGGATCCTTTCGTGACTCTACTATATAGTGCACTTGCAATTCTCTTGTTTCTTTTTTTATGGATGAATAAACGGTTTAGAAGTTACCTTGGTGATCATTTCTCTATTTGGATGATTCGTACAGTATTGTTTGTACCTCTTCTATATATAGGGCATTTCGCCGTCAATAAAGCTGGTATGGACAGTTCAATTTCATTACCAGGTATTATCTTCATTGTGCTATTTGGGAAGTATGGAATTATGGCATACGTCATTATTTCACTATATTTTATTCTTTTTTGATTTTACTGTTGACTTTCAATAATACACACTGTAATATAGTAAAAGTCGTCAAGAACGAACGACACCATGAACCTTGAAAACTGAACAGCAAAACGTTAACTATAACAGTTTGTCGGTAACCGACCTCCGTCGGAGCCACAAACAAAACTTAGAAACTTTTTGTTTCTATTTTAAATGGACATCATTAAGATGCCAGCAAACAGCATGAGCAATCATGCTCTCTATGATGGAGAGTTTGATCCTGGCTCAGGACGAACGCTGGCGGCGTGCCTAATACATGCAAGTCGAGCGGAAAGAAGAAGAAGCTTGCTTCTTCTGATTTTAGCGGCGGACGGGTGAGTAACACGTGGGCAACCTGCCCTGTAGATTGGGATAACTCCGGGAAACCGGGGCTAATACCGAATAATCCTTCGGATTTCATGGTCTGAAGTTGAAAGACGGTTTCGGCTGTCACTACAGGATGGGCCCGCGGCGCATTAGCTAGTTGGTAGGGTAACGGCCTACCAAGGCGACGATGCGTAGCCGACCTGAGAGGGTGATCGGCCACACTGGGACTGAGACACGGCCCAGACTCCTACGGGAGGCAGCAGTAGGGAATCTTCCACAATGGACGAAAGTCTGATGGAGCAACGCCGCGTGAGTGAAGAAGGTTTTCGGATCGTAAAACTCTGTTGTGAGGGAAGAACAGGTAGGGGAGTAACTGTCCTTACTATGACGGTACCTCATTAGAAAGCCACGGCTAACTACGTGCCAGCAGCCGCGGTAATACGTAGGTGGCAAGCGTTGTCCGGAATTATTGGGCGTAAAGCGCGCGCAGGCGGTCCTTTAAGTCTGATGTGAAAGCCCACGGCTCAACCGTGGAGGGTCATTGGAAACTGGAGGACTTGAGTGCAGAAGAGGAAAGCGGAATTCCACGTGTAGCGGTGAAATGCGTAGAGATGTGGAGGAACACCAGTGGCGAAGGCGGCTTTCTGGTCTGTAACTGACGCTGAGGCGCGAAAGCGTGGGGAGCAAACAGGATTAGATACCCTGGTAGTCCACGCCGTAAACGATGAGTGCTAAGTGTTAGGGGGTTTCCGCCCCTTAGTGCTGCAGCTAACGCATTAAGCACTCCGCCTGGGGAGTACGGCCGCAAGGCTGAAACTCAAAGGAATTGACGGGGGCCCGCACAAGCGGTGGAGCATGTGGTTTAATTCGAAGCAACGCGAAGAACCTTACCAGGTCTTGACATCCCACTGACCGGCATAGAGATATGCTTTTCCCTTCGGGGACAGTGGTGACAGGTGGTGCATGGTTGTCGTCAGCTCGTGTCGTGAGATGTTGGGTTAAGTCCCGCAACGAGCGCAACCCTTGATCTTAGTTGCCAGCATTTAGTTGGGCACTCTAAGGTGACTGCCGGTGACAAACCGGAGGAAGGTGGGGATGACGTCAAATCATCATGCCCCTTATGACCTGGGCTACACACGTGCTACAATGGACGGTACAAAGGGTTGCGAACCCGCGAGGGGGAGCTAATCCCATAAAACCGTTCTCAGTTCGGATTGTAGGCTGCAACTCGCCTACATGAAGCCGGAATCGCTAGTAATCGCGGATCAGCATGCCGCGGTGAATACGTTCCCGGGCCTTGTACACACCGCCCGTCACACCACGAGAGTTTGTAACACCCGAAGTCGGTGAGGTAACCTTTTGGAGCCAGCCGCCGAAGGTGGGACAGATGATTGGGGTGAAGTCGTAACAAGGTAGCCGTATCGGAAGGTGCGGCTGGATCACCTCCTTTCTAAGGATAATTACGGAAGATGAACCTTCGGTTCATCGGTTAACGTTTTGCGTTCAGTTTTGAAGGTTCACAAGAAAAGCGGAATGAGGCATGATAGGCCGACTACCACTTTGGACCTGCGACTGCGTCATCTTGATGACGAGGGAGTAGGGAAAAGAGGTTGCGGACTGCCGAGTGAGCTAAACAGTGAAAACTTCAAACTTGTTCTTTGAAAACTGGATAAAACGACATTGAAAGCAACACATTGTAAGTAAGATTCAAGGTAAACAGTTTTTAAACTGTTTCCATGCAAGGCTTATTAACGGTTAAGTTAATAAGGGCGCACGGTGAATGCCTTGGCACTAGGAGCCGAAGAAGGACGGTACGAACACCGATATGCCTCGGGGAGCTGTAAGTAAGCATTGATCCGGGGATTTCCGAATGGGGAAACCCACTGTTTTTAATCGAGCAGTACGTTTACGTGAATTCATAGCGTAATCGAGGCACACCCAGGGAACTGAAACATCTAAGTACCTGGAGGAAGAGAAAGAAAAATCGATTCCCTGAGTAGCGGCGAGCGAAACGGGAAGAGCCCAAACCAAGAGGCTTGCCTCTTGGGGTTGTAGGACACTCAATACGGAGTTACAAAAGAACGGGGTAGGCGAAGCGATCTGGAAAGGTCCGCGAAACAAGGTAACAGCCCTGTAGTCGAAAGTTCGTTCTCTCCTGAGTGGATCCTGAGTACGGCGGAACACGTGAAATTCCGTCGGAATCCGGGAGGACCATCTCCCAAGGCTAAATACTCCCTAGTGACCGATAGTGAACCAGTACCGTGAGGGAAAGGTGAAAAGCACCCCGGAAGGGGAGTGAAAAAGATCCTGAAACCGTGTGCCTACAAGTAGTTAGAGCCCGTTAATGGGTGATAGCGTGCCTTTTGTAGAATGAACCGGCGAGTTACGATTGCGTGCAAGGTTAAGCTGAGAAGGCGGAGCCGTAGCGAAAGCGAGTCTGAATAGGGCGAATGAGTACGTAGTTGTAGACCCGAAACCAGGTGATCTACCCATGTCCAGGGTGAAGGTAAGGTAACACTTACTGGAGGCCCGAACCCACGCATGTTGAAAAATGCGGGGATGAGGTGTGGGTAGCGGAGAAATTCCAATCGAACCTGGAGATAGCTGGTTCTCTCCGAAATAGCTTTAGGGCTAGCCTCAAACGTGAGAATCCTGGAGGTAGAGCACTGTTTGGACTAGGGGCCCATCCCGGGTTACCGAATTCAGACAAACTCCGAATGCCAGAGATTTATGTTTGGGAGTCAGACTGCGAGTGATAAGATCCGTAGTCAAGAGGGAAACAGCCCAGACCACCAGCTAAGGTCCCCAAGTAATTGTTAAGTGGAAAAGGATGTGGCGTTGCTTAGACAACCAGGATGTTGGCTTAGAAGCAGCCATCATTTAAAGAGTGCGTAATAGCTCACTGGTCGAGTGACGCTGCGCCGAAAATGTATCGGGGCTAAACAATTCACCGAAGCTGTGGATTGACACCGTAGGTGTCAGTGGTAGGAGAGCGTTCTAAGGGCGTTGAAGCTAGACCGGAAGGACTGGTGGAGCGCTTAGAAGTGAGAATGCCGGTATGAGTAGCGAAAGACGGGTGAGAATCCCGTCCACCGAATGACTAAGGTTTCCTGAGGAAGGCTCGTCCGCTCAGGGTTAGTCGGGACCTAAGTCGAGGCCGATAGGCGTAGACGATGGACAACAGGTTGATATTCCTGTACCACCTCCCCGCCGTTTGAGTAATGGGGGGACGCAGTAGGATAGGGTAAGCGTGCCGTTGGTTGTGCACGTTCAAGCAGTGAGATGTGGAATGAGGCAAATCCCGTTCCTATAACATTGAGCTGTGATGACAAGGACCACTTGGTCTGGAGTTCCTGATTTCACACTGCCAAGAAAAGCCTCTAACGAGGCGGGAGGTGCCCGTACCGCAAACCGACACAGGTAGTCGAGGAGAGAATCCTAAGGTGATCGAGAGAACTCTCGTTAAGGAACTCGGCAAAATGACCCCGTAACTTCGGGAGAAGGGGTGCTCTATTAGGGTGTTAAAGCCCGAGAGAGCCGCAGTGAATAGGCCCAGGCGACTGTTTAGCAAAAACACAGGTCTCTGCAAAACCGTAAGGTGACGTATAGGGGCTGACGCCTGCCCGGTGCTGGAAGGTTAAGAGGAGTGCTTAGCGCAAGCGAAGGTGCGAATTGAAGCCCCAGTAAACGGCGGCCGTAACTATAACGGTCCTAAGGTAGCGAAATTCCTTGTCGGGTAAGTTCCGACCCGCACGAAAGGCGTAACGATCTGGGCACTGTCTCAACGAGAGACTCGGTGAAATTATAGTACCTGTGAAGATGCAGGTTACCCGCGACAGGACGGAAAGACCCCGTGGAGCTTTACTGTAGCCTGATATGGAATTTTGGTACAACTTGTACAGGATAGGTAGGAGCCTAAGAGCCCGGAGCGCCAGCTTCGGAGGAGGCGTCGGTGGGATACTACCCTGGTTGTATTGAACTTCTAACCCATACCCGTAAGCCGGGTAGGAGACAGTGTCAGGCGGGCAGTTTGACTGGGGCGGTCGCCTCCTAAAGTGTAACGGAGGCGCCCAAAGGTTCCCTCAGAATGGTTGGAAATCATTCGTAGAGTGTAAAGGCAGAAGGGAGCTTGACTGCGAGACCTACAAGTCGAGCAGGGTCGAAAGACGGGCTTAGTGATCCGGTGGTTCCGCATGGAAGGGCCATCGCTCAACGGATAAAAGCTACCCCGGGGATAACAGGCTTATCTCCCCCAAGAGTCCACATCGACGGGGAGGTTTGGCACCTCGATGTCGGCTCATCGCATCCTGGGGCTGTAGTCGGTCCCAAGGGTTGGGCTGTTCGCCCATTAAAGCGGTACGCGAGCTGGGTTCAGAACGTCGTGAGACAGTTCGGTCCCTATCCGTCGTGGGCGTAGGAAATTTGAGAGGAGCTGTCCTTAGTACGAGAGGACCGGGATGGACACACCGCTGGTGTACCAGTTGTTCTGCCAAGAGCATCGCTGGGTAGCTATGTGTGGACGGGATAAGTGCTGAAAGCATCTAAGCATGAAGCCCCCCTCAAGATGAGATTTCCCATTACGCAAGTAAGTAAGATCCCTCAAAGACGATGAGGTAGATAGGTTCGAGGTGGAAGCGTGGCGACACGTGCAGCTGACGAATACTAATCGATCGAGGACTTAACCAAAACGAGTGGAACGTCGCAAGACGTTTCCACCGAACGTGTTCTTTCAATGACGTTTATCCAGTTTTGAGTGAACAAACACTCTAACAAAATAATCCAGTGATTATGGCAAAGAGGTCACACCCGTTCCCATACCGAACACGGAAGTTAAGCTCTTTAGCGCCGATGGTAGTTGGGGGTTTCCCCCTGTGAGAGTAGGACGTCGCTGGGCTACTAAGGAATTCTTCTTATGAAGAGTTCCTTTTTTATTGGAGAAAAGTTCTTTTCAAAAAGGATGATTTTCGCACGCGAAAATCTATTAAATGTATCTATCAAGCTGGAACAGAATCGTATCAACACTATTCAAGAAATACGAAAAAGTAGCTCCTACAAGCGCGAAATCCCGTTCTATCGACAGCTAATCAGCGCATATCAGCACTTGCACAGTCTCTATCAGCGATACATTCCTGCTATTGACGTAAACCGCAATACTATCAGCACATATTATCTGATCGAAGGAATTCCAACTAGATGGACATGTTCGCAAGGAGTTCTTTCCTATATAATAGAATATGGAATTAGAACGGAGGTAAGGGCATGGAGAGAAGACCGCTCGTGGAAAGACTTGTGGAATTTAAAAAGAACAATCCTATATCTTTTCATGTACCTGGCCATAAAAGTGGATTATTGTCGGGTCTCCCGACGTTTGTGAAACCGATGCTTTCAATTGATGTGACCGAACTGACAGGTTTAGATGATCTTCACCACCCAGAAGAGGTAATTTTAGAGGCGGAGCAGTTACTCGCTAAAACGTATGAAGCAGACCAAAGCTACTTTTTAGTTAACGGGTCGACGGTTGGAAATATGGCAATGATTCTCGCTTCTTGTTCGAGAGGAGATATCGTATTAGTTCAGCGAAATGCCCATAAGTCGGTATTTAATGCGTTAGAAATGGCAAATGTAACACCGGTATTTTTATCACCTGAGTGGGATCAGAGAACACAAACCGCTACACATATCACCTTACATACTTTACAGGAAGCAATTCGCATGTATCCATCGGCTAAAGCGGTCGTATTTACGACGCCAACGTATTATGGTGTTGTTGCTAATAAGCTAGAGGAGCTCGTTCAGGTATGTCACGATGCAAATATGACCGTGTTAGTGGACGAAGCACATGGAGCGCATTTTCGAGCAGCTAAGGACTTTCCTGTCTCAGCATTAGATGCAGGAGCAGATGTTGTTGTTCAGTCAGCTCATAAGACGTTACCTGCGATGACAATGGGATCGTTTTTACATGTAAGAGAAGGACGAGTTTCAAGTACTAAATTACAATGGTATTTACGAGCGTTACAATCGAGTAGTCCTTCGTATGTCATTATGGCGTCATTAGATGATGCGCGAGCATTTGTGGCAGAATATACAGAAAGAGATATGCGACATTTTTTAACCGTCCGTTCATCTTTTGTAGAAAGTTTGCAAGGAATTCCTTCCATAGAAGTAGTGGAAGTGGATGATCCGTTGAAGTTACTTTTAAGAATTAAAGGGCACACAGGATACTATCTACAGCAAGCGTTAGAATCAGCCGGTATATTTACGGAGCTTGCCGATACTACGCAAGTATTGATGGTACTTCCGTTAGTCAAATCCAACACCCCGTTTTCATTTGCGGAAGTTCGAAAAAGAATCAAGCGTGTAGCTGAAATATGCAATAAAGCTCCACGAACAGAGCATCTCATCGAGTGGAGTGTTCCGGATAATAAAATTTTCGCAAATGCTTGTTCATATGAGCGATTACACGAACTCGAGGTAGAGTCTATAACCTATACAAAGTGTATCGGACGAATTTCTGCGGGAGATGTGATTCCGTATCCACCAGGAATTCCATTGTTGGTTCGCGGAGAGAAAATTACGACCACTCAATTGAAAGCAATTGCAGATTATTTAGCTATAGAAGCAACGATTCAAGGGCAGCACCGATTGAATGACCGACAGTTGCTAGTCTTGAAAGGAGAATAACGGATGAATCAAAAAGGAGTTTTCATTACATTTGAAGGGCCAGAGGGCGCAGGTAAAACAACGGTGATGAACGAGCTTGCAAAAGAATTTACTGCAGAAGGCATGGATATTGTGACGACAAGGGAGCCAGGCGGAATTCGCATAGCAGAAAAAATTAGAGCAATTATTTTAGATAATCAACACTTGGAAATGGACGCACGAACGGAAGCGCTTCTATATGCAGCAGCTAGAAGACAGCACTTAGTTGAAGTCATTAAACCTGCGTTAGCAGCGGGGAAAATCGTGCTGTGCGATCGATTTGTCGATGCATCTCTTGCGTATCAGGGGTATGCACGCGGAATAGGTGTAGCAGAAGTGTGGGCAATTAATGAATTCGCGATTGCGGATACGATGCCTGATAAAACGCTCTTATTCGATTTGAATCCAGAAGTGGGATTATCGAGGATTGCAAACGGAAAAAATAGGGAAAACAATCGATTAGATAAGGAAAGTGTTGCCTTTCACGAAAAAGTCAGAGAGGGGTACCATTTACTTGTAAAGGAATCTCCTGATCGATTTATCACGATCGATGCGGAAAAGTCACAGGACGAAGTAAAAGTAAATGTTCGTAATATTCTAAAAAATTATCTAGATACCAAGATGAATTAAGTAGACTTTTCATGCTATACTTATAAGAAGAACAAAATTAGGAGGATATAAGATGAAACTCATCGTTGCAATTGTTCAAGACCAAGACAGCAACCGATTGTCCGGTGCATTAACAAAGGGAAATTTCCGAGCGACTAAACTTGCGAGTACTGGTGGGTTTTTACGTTCAGGTAATACTACTTTTCTTATTGGGACGGATGAGTCTCTTGTACCCCAAGCATTAGAACTAATTCGCGAGAATTGTCGTTCGAGAGAACAAATGGTAGCTCCGGTTTCTCCTATGGGTGGAAACGCGGACTCGTATATTCCATATCCAGTGGAAGTAGAAGTTGGAGGGGCAACGGTATTTGTGCTACCGATTGAACAATTCCATCAATTTTAAGGTAGAGGTGACAGGTCGTGAAAATTAACCAAGACGTTCGAGTAGGACTTGATAAATTGCAAAATGACCGCATGCAAAATTTGCCTGCGACTAACCGTTTTGGTCAGTTAGTCATGAAACAAGAACAACGAATGCAAAATGATCAAATCACTCGACTACTAGGGGATATATCGACTGCTGGTGACCGATTGAGTCGTTCTCGAAACTTACGAGATATGGCCAAATTTAAAATGTTAGTGAAACGTTTTCTTTCGGAAGCGGTAGAATACGGTATGGGATTAAAACAATCGCATACTTGGAATCGTCACGGTGAAGGTAGACGGTTAAAAATTGTTCAAACGATTGATGAGAAACTAGTAGAGTTAGCGCAAGAAATTCTGGACCAAGAAAAAAGCTCTATTGATCTGTTAGATAAGATCGGAGAAATTAAAGGCTTACTAGTGAACTTATATACTTAACCCCTCGTGTTCGCACGTGGGGTTTTGCGTTAAGAAGGAGAACGATACATGAAGTGGAAACAAGCTCAGCCTATTGTTTATAAACAGCTCCTTACAACGGTGGAGAAAAATCGAATTGGACATGCTTATTTATTTGAAGGTCCAAAAGGTGTAGGGAAAGTAGACGCCATGGAGTTTTTCGTTCAAGCGATGGTTTGTGAAAACAAAACGTCAGGAGAACCATGCGGAAAGTGCCGTGCCTGCATACGAGTTGCTAACCGAAACGATACAAATTTTGTCGAAGTGTTTCCGGATGGCCAGCAAATCAAAATCGATCAAATACGCGACTTACTAGCAGAAATGGCGAAAACAGGAATGGAAGATGGACGCAAAATATATGTCATTCACGAAGCAGATCGGATGAATATTTCCGCTTCCAATACATTATTAAAGTTTTTAGAAGAACCAACAACCGAGATTACTGCCATTTTAATTACGGAAAAATTAGCGAGTATCTTACCGACAATAAGATCCCGCACACAAATCATTTCATTTAAACCAGGGTCACCTGAAATGATTCGGCATTTTTTGGAGAATGAATCCATTCCTTTGCCGCTAGCGTCAACTGCTAGTTATATGACGAACGATGCAGAAAAAGCTTTCGCCCTCGCAAAGGACGAGCAGTTTGCACAGCGTCGAAAAACAGTGTTAAAATTAGTGAAGGCAGTAGAAGCTCATGTGCAGGAAGGATTACTTTTTGTACAAGAAGAATTCTTGCCTACGTTTAAGGAAAAAGCGGATGTGGAGGAAGGGTTAGATTTACTTCTTCTCGCATACCGAGATTTAGTTGCAGTAAAAGTAAATCCGGATAGTGATTGTGCTTATCCTGAGATGCGTTCCTTTTATCAAGATCGTGCGCTCATGTTGTCGTATGAACAAGTGTCGAAGAAATTGGAAGCGATTCTTCAAGCTCGAACAAACGTACCGCGCAACATGAACCGGAACCTATTAATGGAACAGCTGGTGCTAAATTTACAGGAGGGGTACACCTTTGTTTAAAGTAATTGGAGTCCGTTTTAAAAAAGCGGGTAAAATATATTATTTTGATCCTCTAGAATTCGATGTGCAAAAAGACGATTACGTCATTGTTGAAACATCTAGAGGTGTCGAGTTTGGAAAAGTTGTCGTGCCTGTGAAAGAAGTAGATGAAAATGATGTTGTGCTACCACTAAAACAAGTGGTTAGACCTGCTTCCGACCGTGATAAATTGCAAGTGGAAGAGAATCAATCAGAATCTGTTCGTGCATTGGAGTTAGGATCGCAAAAAATTACCGAGCATTCACTTGATATGAAGTTAGTAGACGTAGAATATACGTTTGATCGTAATAAAATTATTTTTTATTTTACAGCGGAGGGACGCGTCGATTTCCGTGATTTAGTAAAAGATTTGGCATCGGTATTCCGTACGCGTATAGAGCTTCGTCAAATCGGTGTTCGAGATGAAGCGAAAATGTTAGGTGGAATAGGTCCTTGTGGACGAATGTTATGTTGTTCAACATTTTTAGGTGATTTTGAACCTGTGTCCATTAAAATGGCAAAAGACCAAAACTTGTCACTCAATCCAACTAAAATATCGGGTTTATGTGGTCGTTTAATGTGTTGTTTAAAATATGAAAATGACGCATATGAAGAAGCGAAAGCAATCATGCCAGATATTGGTGCGCGTATTTCTACTCCAGACGGAGAAGGTCGAGTAGTGGGTCTTAATTTACTTGAGCGTGTCTTACAAGTAGAGTTCCAAGACCAAGAACGTGTTCTTGACTACTCTGTAGAAGAATTATCGTTGAGGTGATTATGATGAAGGATCGTCAATTTTTGGAGACGGTTGTGCAATTTGAGGAACAACTCGTAACACTTCAAAAAGAATTTACCGCCTTAAAAGATTTTGTCGCGATTATGATGGAAGATCATCAGTCGCTTGAGCAAGAAAATGAGCGATTACGAGAACGATTAGAGGAAGTGTTAAAAGCTTCCGAAGAAATCGTGCAACAAACCTTACAAGAAGAAATTCTGCCGAAAGAAAATATCGGAGAAGGACACGACAATTTGGCGCGTCTTTATCAAGAAGGATTTCATGTTTGTCATGTTCATTTTGGGAGCTCCAGAAAAGGAGAAGACTGCCTTTTCTGTCTCTCGTTTTTGAATAAACAAAACGGATAACAAGACTGATTTTTCATACAGAGGTATGAATTTCGGTCTTTTGTTTTGGAGAGGAGAAAGTTGGAACTATGTTAAAGGACGATGAACGTCTTGATTATTTATTAGCCGAAAATTTGCGTATTATTCAAAGTCCTTCCGTTTTTTCCTTCTCCTTAGATGCGGTTTTGCTTGCAAGATTCGCCTCGATTCCAAAAGGATCTAAAGGTAAAATAGTGGATTTGTGCAGTGGGAATGGGGCAATCCCACTTTTTTTGAGCGCTCGAACAAACGCTCAGATTATAGGAGTAGAGCTGCAAGAACGTTTGGTAGATATGGCCATTCGGAGTGTCGATTACAACAAGCTATCTCATCAGTTGCATCTTTATCAAGGAGATGTGAAACAGGCTCCTAAAACAATCGGAGTAGAATCTGTGGATACGGTAACATGCAATCCTCCATACTTCCTTGCACATGAAGCAAGCGACCGGAATTTGAGTGAACATCATGCTATTGCACGGCATGAAATCCATTTAACATTAGAAGAGTCCATTTACGCAGCAAGTCGATTACTCAAACAAGGTGGAAAAGCAGCATTTGTTCATCGCCCTGGACGTTTGCTAGACATTGTGACGTTCATGCGAGCAAATCGATTAGAGCCGAAACGCATTCAGTTTGTGTATCCTAAAATGGGTAAAGAAGCGAATACGGTGTTAGTGGAAGGAATGAAAGACGGAAAATCGGATGTGAAAATTCTTCCTCCATTATATGTGTACGATGAGATGGGGGAATATACGAAAGAAGTGAGCACATTACTATATGGAGAAAGCTAAATGCTATTATTTTTATGTATTAAAGTGCTCCGATGGAACTTTTTACGCAGGATATACAAATGACGTGCATCGAAGATTATCGGTACATAATGACGGCAAAGGTGCAAAATATACCCGTGCAAGACTGCCTGTCACTTGTATTTATTATGAAGAATTTAATGACAAAAAACAGGCATTACGTGCCGAGCGTCAATTTAAAAAATTAACGAGAACGCAAAAAATCACCTATATGAAGGGAGGGGTTTCCCGTGATTCAATCGCAAAAAAGCTTTGAAAAAGGACTTTCCAGTGGCATTTTGTATTTAATTCCAACACCAATTGGGAACTTAGAAGATATGACATTTCGTGCGATTCGATTAATGAAAGAAGTGTCGCTAATAGCAGCGGAGGATACTCGAAACACGAAGAAGCTTTGCAATCATTTTGGCATTGATACACCGTTAACTAGTTATCATGACCATAACAAAGAAATAGCAGGTGCGAAGTTAATCGATCACTTGCAGCAAGGACTCGATGTTGCCATTGTTAGTGATGCTGGTCTCCCGTGCATTTCTGATCCTGGTGCAGAAATTGTAAGAGAAGCTGTTGCGGCTGGGTTTACTGTTGTTCCAATACCTGGAGCGAATGCAGCTTTGACGGCGTTGATCGCATCCACTTTACCAACAGAATCGTTTACTTTTTACGGATTTTTACCGAGAAATAAAAAAGAACGACGGAAGGAATTAGAGCGAATTTACTTTCATGATGCCACGCTACTCTTTTACGAAGCACCACATCGTTTAAAAGAGACATTAAAAGATGTGCTGGACGTTTTAGGTCCCAATCGAAAAATAACGCTTGCAAGAGAGCTAACGAAAAAGTTTGAAGAGTTTCTTCGAGGGACGGTAGAAGAAGCGTTTGACTGGGCATCGTCAGAAGAAATACGTGGAGAGTTTGTAATGGTCATTGAAGGATCTCATGAAATGGAAGCGCGTGTGGAGCCATGGGAAATGCTCTCCGTTAAAGAACATATCGAATACATTATGAAAGAACAGGAAGTGTCTTCGAAAGAAGCGATTAAAGAAGTATCGAAGGCGCGAAATATTCCAAAACGGGAAGTGTATGAAGCATTTCATATTTCAGAATAGGAAGTAAGAAAAAAACAGGTCACAAAAGTGCCTATATAATAGAAGAAAAAAACACATCAAGGTGAGCGAAAACTCCTCTTGATGTGTTTTTTATGGGCTTATTTTTTTAAGTTAGACTGAATTTCTTTCATCAAAATTTCTGCGCCTTCTGGACTTAAAATTAAGTTCCCACCAGCTAAACGGAAATTGTCATCCGATACTTCACCTGTTACGGCACAAGTCATGCTTGGAAGGTATTTTTTAAGGATGATTTTATCGTCATCCACATAAATTTCTAATGCATCTTTTTCTGCAATGCCCAATGTGCGACGTAATTCGATTGGAATTACGACACGTCCAAGTTCATCCACTTTACGAACGATCCCTGTAGATTTCATGAATGTATTCCCCTCTCTCGATTCAATTATTATTCGTCAAATTTCGACAATTTTCTCTTTCTGTTTTTTATAATACCAAGTTTTCCATTTTCCGTCAATGAAAGAAGTTTCGAAGTAAAAGTATTGTGTCATAACATTTTGCTAAATTTAAATAATAATATTATTTTTTTGCTATATTTAGCGCGGTTCAGATCAATTGTTACAAAAAATAGGCAAAATTAGAATGTATATTACAATAACGTTAAATCGACAAAAACCGCATAATTTCCATGATTGAAACGGGAAGATTACTTCTATACAATAGAGTTACTACTTTTTATGGACTGAAAGGACGAATTTTCGTGACAAATGAGAAAAAAACTTTTTATATCACAACTCCTATTTATTACCCAAGTGGAAAATTTCACATTGGAACAGCCTACACAACAGTAGCTTCTGATGCTATGGCACGCTATAAGCGACTTCGTGGATATGATGTGCAATTTTCAACAGGAATGGATGAGCACGGGCAAAAAATCCAAGAAAAAGCGCAAGAAGCTGGCAAAGCGCCACAAGAATATGTCAATGAATTAGCCGCTAACGCGAAAGAAGTTTGGAAAACGTTAGACATTACGTATGATGACTTTATTCAAACAACAGAAGAACGCCACAAAAAAGTTGTCGAGAAAATCTTCCAACGCTTTCTTGATAATGGAGACATTTACAAAGGAGAGTACGAAGGATGGTATTGTACTCCGTGTGAGTCTTTCTTTACTGAGAAACAATTAGTGGATGGAAATTGCCCAGATTGCGGACGCCCTGTAAATAAGGTGAAAGAAGAGTCGTATTTCTTCAACATGAAAAAATACGCGGACCGTTTGCTTCAATACTATGAAGAACATGTGGAATTTATCGAACCAGAATCTCGTAAAAATGAAATGATCAACAATTTCATTAAACCAGGACTTGAAGACTTGTCTGTATCTCGAACGTCTTTTGACTGGGGAATTAAAGTTCCTGGAGACCCAAAACATGTTATCTATGTATGGGTGGACGCACTTTCAAACTACATTTCAAGTTTAGGGTACTTATCCGAGGATGATTCGAAATTTAACAAATACTGGCCAGCGGATGTACACGTGGTTGGGAAAGATATTATTCGATTCCACACAATTTATTGGCCAATTTTCTTAATGGCATTAGACTTACCGCTGCCGAAGAAAATTTTCGCACACGGATTTATTATGATGAAAGACGGAAAAATGTCGAAGTCAAAAGGGAATGTCGTGTTACCAGAAATGTTAGTTGAACGATATGGACTCGATGCAACGCGATATTTCTTACTGCGTGAATTACCATTTGGATCAGACGGGGTATTCTCACCAGAGTCATTTGTCGAACGTACTAATTTCGATTTAGCGAACGATTTAGGAAATTTACTGAATCGAACAATTTCGATGATGAATAAATACTTTGACGGCACTATTCCTACAGATGATTTAGAAGCGACGGAATTTGATGCTGCTTTGATGGAACAAGCGAAAGAAGTGCAAGCGTCTGTGGAAAAAAACATGGAAAATATGCAATTCAGCTTAGTACTTAGCGATATTTGGTCGTTAATTTCACGGACGAATAAATATATCGATGAAACAGCTCCGTGGGTCTTAGCAAAGGACGAATCATCCAAAGCGAAGCTTGCTTCTGTGATGTGGCATTTAGCAGAAAGCTTGCGCCGTGCTGCAACAATGCTTCAGCCATTCTTGCCGAACGCACCAAAACAAATTGTTTCTCAATTAGGATTGGAAGAAAGTGCGTTAGCGTGGGAACATTTATCGTCGAACGAGATGATTCCAAAAGGAACAAAAGTGGTGGAGAAAGGTGTACCTATTTTCCCTCGTTTGGAAGTAGAGCCAGAAGTGGCGTATATTCAAGAACAAATGAGAGGTACAGCCCCAGCTCTTGTTGAAGAAACAGAAGAATCCTACACGGAGGAGTACCCTGAGATTACGATTGATGATTTTATGAAAATTGATTTACGAGTGGCGACCGTAATAGCTTGTGAAGCGATTCCAAAAGCCGACAAGTTGTTAAAACTACAAGTCGATCTAGGATACGAAAAACGTCAAGTTGTTTCCGGTATTGCGGAACACTTTCAACCAGCGGATTTAGTTGGAAGAAAAGTGATTGTTGTAGCGAACTTAAAACCAGTAAAACTTCGCGGAGAGCTTAGCCAAGGGATGATATTAGCTGGGAAAAAAGATGGTTATTTAACACTTGCGACAGTGGATGAAAAATTAGAAAATGGTGTTCAAGTAAAATAAGAACCATACGAGTTGGATCCGGGGCAAAGCGCTCCGGATTCTTTTTGTTTGAAAATAAATGAGTAGTAAGCTATTTTAGAAGAATGTGAAATGATGAACGGGTAGGTCCCTTATATAGCGGGAAAAAGAGAGAAAGTTCTGCTATCTAGGGTGTTTTATTCTGCACAAAAAAGGAGGATGAACATGCAATTCATCGATACACATGTGCATTTAAATGCAGAGCAATACAATGAGGATTTAGAAGAAGTGATGGAACGTGCTAGAGCAGCCGGTGTTTCTCCAATGGTGGTGATTGGCTTTGATCGTCCCACGATTGAACGAGCAATGGAGCTAATCGAAGAGAACGACGATGTTTATGCTGTCATTGGTTGGCACCCCGTTGATGCAGTGGATTGTACAGAGAAAGATTTAGCTTGGATTGAAGAGCTCGCTTCCCATCCGAAAGTAGTAGGGATTGGAGAAACAGGTCTCGATTACCACTGGGACAAGTCTCCAAAAGAAGTGCAGAAGGAGATCTTTCGAAAACAAATTTATCTAGCGAAGCGCGTTAACTTACCGATTATTATACATAATCGTGATGCGACTGGAGATGTAATGGCAATCTTAAAAGAAGAGAACGCAAAAGAAGTAGGCGGGGTTATGCACTGTTTCGGAGGAAGTGTAGAAACCGCCAAAGAATGTATCGAGATGAACTTTATGATTTCGCTTGGAGGACCCGTAACATTTAAAAATGCGAAACAGCCGAAAGAAGTGGCCAAAGAAGTTCCTCTAGAATGGCTCATGATTGAAACGGATGCGCCATATTTAACGCCTCATCCTTATCGTGGGAAGCGGAATGAGCCGAGTTATGTCGTTTTGGTTGCGGAGGAAATGGCGAAACTGAGAGAAGTATCAGTAGAAACGATTGCGAAAGAAACGACTAAAAATGCAAAACGTTTTTATGCACTTCCTGAATAAGAAAAGTCATAGATGGTTAGACTAGTGCAAGAAGATTAGTAAATCTGCAAATAGTTCGACAAATTGTAATAGGTTGACAGGCAGATTATAAGTCTTTATAATCACACAAGTGAATAAGGAGGAGTTTTTCGTGTCAATTAATACCATGAAAAACCTGTTCTCAACACCAATGAGGAAAAATAACGTGAGCGTCCTTGTGACTGCGATCGTATTCATCATAGCCATTGTTGCTGGTGTCTTTTATGTCAGTACGCAACAAACAGTAGCATTATCTGTGAATGGTCAAGAAAAAGAAGTTCAAACACATGCCAATACTGTTGGCGAACTTTTAGAAGAAGAAAACATTGCGATTTCTTCGGGAGATTATCTTTCCCCCTCATTATCAACGAAAATCGAAGATGGTATTTCGATTAAGTGGGAACAGGCAAGAAATGTAGCCGTTAATAACGACGGTACAGAAATGAATGTACTAACAACTGCAGATACGGTAAAAGAAGTATTGGCAGATGCGAACATTACCGTTTCCGAGCATGATGAAGTGTCCCCTTCGTTAAATTCGAAGGTTGGAGAAAATACAGAGATTTCATTCAAAAAGGCGTTTGAAGTGACGTTATTGAATGGGACAGAAAAACAATCTGTGTGGTCCACTTCGACTACGGTCGCTGACTTTTTAAAACAACAAGAAATTACACTCAATGAATTTGACCGTGTGGAACAAAAATTGGAAGAGCTTGTCATTCCTAATGACACCATCCAAGTTGTTCGGGTAGAAAAAGTCACCGATGTAGTGGAAGCAGAAACAAATTTTGCGACAGAAACGAAAAAAGATAAAAACATCTTAAAAGGGCAAGAAAAAGTGGTACAAGCTGGAGAAAAAGGTAAAATAGCTCGTACGATTGAAATTATTAAGGAAAACGGAAAAGCGGTTTCGCGATCCGTTGTCTCCGAAAAAGTCCTAAAAGAACCAACGAAAAAAGTAGTAGCTGTTGGAACAAAAGTGATGACAGCGAGCGTATCCCGTAGCAATGCACCATCCACTGGTCGTACGGTTACGGTATCTTCGACTGCTTATACAGCTTACTGTAATGGCTGTTCTGGAGTAACAGCAACAGGTATTAACTTGCGTGCAAACCCAGATTTAAAAGTGATTGCAGTGGATCCAAGTGTGATTCCACTCGGCTCTAAAGTTTGGGTAGAAGGTTACGGCTATGCAATTGCCGGAGATACAGGTGGCGCAATTAAAGGCCACAAAATAGATCTCTTTATGCCGACAACGAGCCAAGCGTTAAGTTATGGCCGTAAAACCGTTACCGTGAAAATTTTAAATTAATAGACTACCGCCTTCTTGATGGACGATCCATGGAAGACGGTTTTTCCGTTTATACTTTCTCTATTTTCTATTCCCCATTTAAACGTGTATAATCTTTGAGAATAGAAAAAGGTCGATAAGAGTACGGGAAGTCGTTGATGAACGAATGATAATTTTACTACGTGGCAGGGAGGACAACTTCTTTGGAAATAAAAGAGATCATAGTGGTTGAAGGAAAAGATGATACTGTTGCTATTAAGCGAGCAGTCAATGCGGATACAATTGAAACAAATGGTTCTGCTATTTCTGCAGAAGTACTCACTCGCATACGCCATGCGCAAGAAAAACGTGGCGTGATTGTCATGACCGACCCTGACTATCCGGGTAGAAGAATTCGAGCGATTATAGAAGAACATATACCTGGTGTAAAGCATGCCTTTTTGGATAAACGAGATAGCATTGCGAAAAATGGGAAAGGGTTAGGTATTGAACACGCTTCGGATGAAGCAATACGAGCATGTCTAAAAAATGTATATACCATGACGGATACAACCTTTCAGTCAACCATTTCAAAAGAATGGCTGATTCAAGAAAAGCTTATCGGTCACCCATCTTCTAAACGACGACGCGAATTGTTAGGAGCCTATTTACAGATAGGGTACACAAACGGCAAGCAACTAGAGAAAAGGCTGCGAATGTTTCAAATTGATGAAGCATTATTTATCGAAGCACTGCAGCACGTAAATCAGGAGGAACATAGCTAATGAAAGATATTGCGACACCAACTCGAACGCAGGAAATTTTAAAAAAGTACGGGTTTTCATTCAAAAAAAGCTTAGGACAAAATTTCTTAATCGATCCTAATATATTACGGAATATTGTGAGTCATGCAGGGTTAACGAAAGAAACTGGTGTGATTGAGATCGGACCGGGTATCGGTGCGT
The DNA here is from genome assembly GCF_003595195.1 of Paenisporosarcina cavernae. Lineage (GTDB taxonomy): Bacteria > Bacillota > Bacilli > Bacillales_A > Planococcaceae > Paenisporosarcina > Paenisporosarcina cavernae. The sequence continues at coordinate 2,510,433 of NZ_CP032418.1, read as the reverse complement.
TGACCGAACATTTAGCACGTGGAGCAGGAAAAGTAGTGGCGTTTGAAATCGATCAACGTTTACTGCCGGTGCTAGAAGATACATTATCGGCATATGACTATGTAGAGATTATTCATTCCGATGTGTTAAAAGCGGATGTTGCACACGTTATTCGAGAAAGTTTAAGTGGTTTCAATGATTTGATGGTTGTCGCCAATTTACCGTATTATGTCACAACGCCAATCTTGATGAAGCTCTTAATGGAAGACTTGCCCGTTCGAGGAATAGTTGTCATGATGCAAAAAGAAGTTGGCGATCGCATAACTGCTAGCCCTTCTACGAAAGCGTACGGATCACTATCTATTGCGGTGCAGTACTATATGGAAGCGGAGACAGCAATGACGGTACCAAAAAATGTTTTTATGCCAGCACCGAATGTGGACTCCACGATTATTAAACTGACGAAACGAGAAACACCCGCTACTGCCGTTGATAATGAAGATTTCTTCTTTGATGTGACACGTGCTAGCTTTGCACAACGAAGAAAAACAATCTTGAATAATTTACAAACAGGTTTGCCGAATGGTAAATCGAGAAAAGAGGAAATCGTCACTGCTTTAGAAGCGGCAGGTATTGATCCAATACGACGAGGAGAAACTTTATCGATTCAAGAGTTCGGAAAACTTTCCAATGAATTGGGTAAATTCTTTCATTCGTAAGTCAACTGTTACAATTTGAAGGCAAACACCTAAAAATTGTACATATCGCATAAAAAACGTTTGACAATGAATTCGTTCGCTTGTTAAAATATTAAATTTATTGACAAATTATTACCAAAGTGTTATGATAGTCGTTAGTGAGGTGTATGCAAAAATGCCAAAAACATTAGCGGATATCAAAAAATCGTTAGATTGTCATTTAGGAAAACGAATGCAGTTGAAAGCCAACGGTGGTCGTAAGAAAACAATTGAACGTTCTGGTGTATTACGTGAAACGTATCATGCCGTGTTTGTTGTCGATTTAGATCAAGATGAAAATGCTTTCGAACGCGTTTCGTACAGCTACACAGATATTTTAACAGAAGCAGTTGAAATTACGATTATGGACGAGACAGAAAATTTAGTTGTCGTCAAATAACAGCATTTATCTTAACCAGCACTGATGACCTAGTCATTGGTGTTTTTTTATTGCCATTAAAACAACAATAGCTCCATTGAGAAAAACCACCGACAATAGGAGTCCTAGCTATTATGTGCGGAATTAGATATCACGGCAAAGAAAGGACGACAAGCTGACGAAGAAGAAGCATTTACTGAAGGAGAGATATTCTTTTGAAGACAAAACATACTGTGGAACAAAATACGCTAGATCCTACGAATTTCCACGCTCTTCACGAGGTCGATTGTGATAGAATAGAAAACAATGATTTAGAAGAGAGGGAGGACTTTCTCGTGTACTATGTGAAAGCACCTGCAAAGATCAATTTAACCTTAGATGTTTTACATAAACGGAACGATGGTTTTCATGAAGTGGAAATGATTATGACAACCGTCGATTTGGCGGATCGAATCGGTCTCGAAGTGAGAGAGGACGGAAAGATTGAATTGCTTTCTCTTGACCGCTTTGTACCGAATGATGCGAGAAACTTAGCGTATCAGGCTGCAAAACTGTTGAAGGATACGTACCGGGTGACAGAAGGAGTGACGATTACGCTAGAGAAAAACATTCCGGTAGCTGCAGGCCTTGCAGGAGGAAGTAGCGATGCTGCTGCTACACTGCGTGGGTTGAACCATGTGTGGAAGTTAGGACTCTCACTGGATACCCTTGCGGAATTAGGTGCGAAGATTGGATCGGACGTATCATTTTGTGTATATGGAGGGACGGCTCTTGCGACAGGTAGAGGCGAGAAGATTGAAGAATTGCCATCACCACCAGCTTGTTGGGTAATATTAGCGAAGCCTACGATCGGTGTATCCACAGCAGATGTATATGGAGCTTTAGATATCGAAAAAGCGGACCATCCGAATACGAAGCTAATGATTCAAGCCATTCGTGAAAATGATTTTGACTTGATGTGTGAAACCGTAGGAAACTCCCTTGAAAGTGTCACGTTACGTTTATATCCTGAAGTGGCTCACATTAAAGAACAAATGATGAAGTTCGGAGCAGATACGGTCCTAATGAGTGGAAGTGGTCCCACGGTATTTGGTCTTGTCCAACATGAATCCCGTGTGAACCGAATCTACAATGGATTACGTGGATTTTGTGACGAAGTATATGCCATTCGGTTGCTTGGAGACCGGGAGACACTTGCCTAAAACCGTATATTTATGATACCTTACCTATAAAACATTCGTGTTCAGGAGGGTCGCCATGAAGTGGAAACGCAGTGAACGGTTAGTAGATATGACGAACTATTTATTAGAACGACCGCATCAGTTAATTCCGTTAACGGTATTTTCGGATATTTATCAATCGGCAAAGTCTTCTATTAGTGAAGATTTAACGATTATTAAAGAAACATTTGAAAATAGAGGAACCGGGCTATTAGTAACCGTTCCAGGAGCAGCTGGTGGAGTGAAGTTCATTCCCAAAATGTCCAACCAATCGATGGAAAAAGTGATGCAAGAATTTATGGAAAACTTAAGTCAATCGGATCGCTTACTGCCTGGTGGATACTTGTTCATGACGGATTTGTTAGGGAATCCGGAAGTAATGAGTAAAATAGGAAAAGTATTTGCGACGCGATTTGCGGATAGTTCAGTAGATGCGATTATGACCATTGCGACAAAAGGTATTCCTTTTGCGCATGCCATCGCTCGTTATTTAAATGTTCCTGTAGTTGTGGTTCGACGAGACAGTAAAGTAACGGAAGGTTCTACTGTGAGTATAAATTATGTGTCAGGCTCTTCTAAACGCATCCAAACGATGGTGCTATCGAAGCGCAGTATGAAAAGCGGACAACGCGTGCTCATCGTGGATGATTTTATGAAAGTCGGCGGAACGATGAACGGCATGAAAAACTTACTGGAAGAATTTCAATGTGAACTAGCAGGAATCGCTGTATTAGTAGAAGCAGAATCGGTAGATGAACGTTTAGTACAAAACTATCAATCATTTGTTCGACTGCAAGAAGTAAACGAAAAAGATCGTACGATTAATATTGTGCAAGGAAACTTAGTGGATGGAGGAAAAGAACAATGAAAATCGTTTCAACAACAAACGCACCCGCAGCTATTGGACCATACGTACAAGGTATGATTGTGAATGGAATGTTTTATAGTTCAGGACAAATCCCATTAACACCTGTTGGAGATATGGTGGCTGGTGGAATTGCGGAACAAACGCACCAAGTATTTGCGAACCTAAAAGCAGTCTTAGAAGAAGCAAATTCATCTCTTGGACAAGTTGTAAAGACGACGGTCTTTATGCAAGATATGAATGATTTTGTGGAAATGAACGATATTTATGCAAGTTATTTTGGTGACCATAAACCTGCTCGTTCCACAGTGCAAGTAGCTAGACTTCCGAAAGACGCAAAAATTGAGATTGAAGTTACCGCGTTAATCGGCTAATTTCTTTTTAGAGAGGAATGAATGATCGGACGACGTTTATTCCAATTAGAACAAGCTTGATTAATAGAAGTCATGGGCATATTGCTCATGGCTTTTTGTATTTTAATAGACTACCAATCAATTATTTTTCACGGATGTTCATGATTGAATCTGCTTCCCATTCTCATTAAATGAGTCTAGTGAAAATTTTCTGAATTTTTTTCAAGAAAAAGAAGGAAATTTGTCATATATATAGAAATATTGATAGAAGGGGCATCTTAGACAAGGGGGATGGGAAAATGGAAGTAACGGACGTGCGACTTCGTCGTGTTCAAACAGAAGGAAGAATGAAGGCTATTGCATCAATTACACTCGATAACGAATTTGTGGTGCATGACATTCGAGTGATTGATGGCAATACGGGTTTGTTTGTTGCAATGCCGAGCAAACGTACACCTGACGGGGAGTTTCGAGATATCGCGCATCCAATCAATTCTGGTACGCGAACGAAGATTCAAGAAGCGGTTCTTTACGCATATGAACATGCGAGTGAAGATGAGTATTTACCATTAGAAGAAGCAGGGGCATAAAGAGCGAAAACGCATCTAGTGATAGGTGCGTTTTTTATTGCACATTTAAATTCCTATTTAAGATAATTTTATAGTATAAATAGTCTAATACGAAAAAAGGATGATGAAGATGTCTTTTTTAACGAAGTTTAGTTTACGAAATGCGGCGGCGATTTTTATCGTCTCGTTTTTACTTATTGTCTTAGGGATTTTTTCTTTTTCAAAATTAAAAATGGATTTACTTCCTAACATTGAGTTTCCGCAACTTTCCGTTCAAGTTGTGTATCCTGGAGCTTCTCCAGAAGATGTGGATGCGAAAATTCTAACGCCAATCGAAAAAGAATTAGATGGCGTGGAAGGTTCGACAGAAATCCAAAGTATTGCTTATGAAACGATTGGCATTATTAACTTGCAATTTCCATTTAATACCGATTTAGACCGAGCAGAACAGCAAGTAGAATCTGCGTTAGATAAACTTTCTCTACCAGAGGAAGCTCAAACGGAAATTAGCCGCATTTCCTTCGGATCGTTTCCCATTTACAACATTTCATTTTTTGGAAATGATAAAGCAGAAGTAGAAGAAGTATTGCAATCCGAAGTTGTGCCAGAATTAAATAAAATTCCAGGTATCAACTCCGTTTCTATCGGCGGGGTGGAAGAAGCGTATCTTCAAATTACTGTCGACCAAGAAAAAGCGTTGGCAAACGGAATTACGCTCACGCAAATCAATGAGCAACTCAATCAACGATTCTTTTCTTTTCCATCTGGAACGGTTCAAGAGGGTGAACTCAATGTCCCAGTTCGAGTGGAGCAGTTATTAGAGAGTCGTGCACAATTGGAATCATTAACGCTTACTTCTACGTTTAATCCTCAAGCGCCACCTGTTGCTTTGTCTGACATTGCGACTATAGAAGAAGTAACGAAACAAACCGAAATTACTCGGTATAACGAAGAAACGTCTTTGTCCATGGCGATTACGAAGAAACAAGATGCGAATACTGTAGAAGTGGCTAACGGTGTCATGGAAGTATTGGATAAATACGATGACCGGTTAAACTATGTCGTTGGGTTTGATTCTGCAGAAGGCATTGAAAAGTCAGTAGAAACGCTTGTGAAAGAAGGCTTGCTAGGGGCATTATTTGCGTCCATTGCGGTCTTGATATTCTTGCGAAATTTCCGAGCTACGTTTATCGCGATTATTTCGATTCCATTGTCGCTCCTTATTGCTGGCATTTTCCTTGCGCAATTAGATATTAGTTTGAACATCATGACTTTAGGGGGAATGGCTGTTGCCGTTGGGCGTGTAGTGGATGACAGTATCGTCGTCATTGAAAATATATTCCGCCGTCGAAGAAAGTCAAAGGACCCTATTTCCAATGAACTCGTCGCATCCTCCACTAGTGAGATATTACGAGCGATTACATCTTCTACAATCACCACAATTGTCGTTTTCTTACCGCTCGCATTTGTTGGAGGAATAACAGGAGAATTCTTTTTACCATTTGCTTTAACAGTTGTGTTCTCATTAGCTGCCTCATTACTTGTGGCTATTACAATCGTACCTATTTTAGCGAAATTTGCTTTTAAGAAAGTTCCGCCGGAAGAAAAAGAAGGTGTTCTACAACAAAGCTATGAAAAAGCGATTGCTTGGGCACTAAAACGCAAAATCATTGTCGTCGTAGTATCGGTAATCATCTTACTCGCATCCTTTGCGATTGTGCCGCAGCTAGGATTCACATTCATTCCGAATGAAGAAACGAAGCTAGTTCAAGCAAGCATTGAACTGCCATCTTCTACGTCATTAGAAGCGACAAATGAAGTGTCATTAGAGGTCGAACAGATCTTTTTAAATCGGGATGATATTGAGGATGTCACAACAGCAGTTGGATCTCGTGATTTTGCCACGGGAGTGAAGCTTGAAAATCGTGCGGGTTATATTATGACGCTTGCTGATGGAGCGGATATAAATTCCGTGATTGACTCCCTTCAACAGGAAATGGAAGAAGCATTGCAGCCTATAGCGCCTGAAGCAACAATCGCCATTTCCGAATTATCCACTGGTGGCCCGCCATCTAATAACAATGTGGCAGTGGACCTTTATTCCACTGATACAGATGCATTAGAGAAAGCCGCGGCAGACGTGGAAGACTATATGAATTCGAGAGATGATTTAAAGTACGTTTCCAACAATTTTTCGGAAAAACAACAGTCTGTAGTAGTGTCGATTGATTCCCAAAAAGCCGCTGAGCTTGGGGTAAGTGGTTTCCAGGTACTTGGAACAATTTCCGATCAAACGACTCCTGTCACTGTGGGGAATTTGGAAATAGATGGGGAAGAGAAAAATGTGGTTCTTTCCTATGACAAATCCTTAAACGGTGTGGATGCACTTCGAAATGTATCGATATTTACCGCTAGTGGCCCTGTAGACTTAACGGATCTTGCTACTGTGGAAGAAGTGGATACCGTAACTGCTGTTCAAAAGTTAGATGGCAGGGTATTTGCTCGAGTGGAAGCGCAAATTAGCGGAGATAATATTCAACAAGTGAGTGCAGAAGTAAAAGATGGAGTAGCATCAGAAGTGAAGCTTCCGGAAGGTGTAAGCTTTGAAAGTGGCGGTGGCGGTGACGAGACGGTGGAAATATTCCAAGCGCTTGGAATTGCGATTTTAAGTGCCATTGGTCTTGTTTACTTAACGATGTTGATTACGTTTGGTAAGGTTCGTATTCCGTTTGTCATCTTGTCGTCTCTTATTTTCATTCCAGTGGGTGCATTAGTCGGTTTATGGATCGCAAACGAACCGTTATCTGTTAGTGTCATGATTGGGTTCTTAATGCTCATTGGTATTGTTACGACAAATGCGATTGTCCTTGTGGATCGTGTGAATCAGAACCGCTTCAATAAGGGTATGATGATTCGTGATGCACTTATCGAAGCAGGGAAAACGCGATTACGCCCTATCTTAATGACTGCTTTTGCCACCATTGCAGCATTAATACCGTTAGCATTAACAACGTCTTCTGGAACACTCATCTCTAAAGGATTAGCAATTACCGTCATTGGTGGCTTAACATCCTCCACGGTATTAACCCTAATATTATTGCCTGTTGTGTATGAGTTGTTCTATTTTAAACAAGTAAAAAAAGAAATGTAAGAAAATGCCGAATCTTCTCGTGAGATTCGGCATTTTTTGGTAAATGAATAAACAGAATATTTTAATCACTTACACATCCACTTGTCAACCTTTATTTTCTTGAAATGAACGTCCATTTCCGCTATAGTCAAAAGAGGAAATTAGCTAATTGGAGGACGAAACATGTCGCATACATATGCCGTTGTACTCGCAGCAGGACAAGGCACTCGAATGAAGTCCAAATTATATAAAGTTTTACACCCCGTTTGTGGGAAACCAATGGTGGAACATGTAGTAGACATGATTTCAGACTTAGGTGTCACACAAACAGTGACGATTGTTGGTCACGGGGCAGAGAAAGTGCAAGAAACATTAGGAGAACGTACTTCTTATGCATTGCAATCAGAACAATTAGGAACTGCGCATGCAGTCATGCAAGCCGAAAGCGAGCTTGCTGGAAAAAAAGGAACAACCATCGTCATTTGCGGAGATACACCGCTGATTAAAAAAGAAACGATGGAAGCACTTCTTGCTCATCATCAAGAAACGAAAGCAAAAGCAACCATCTTAACGGGTAAACCTTCGAACCCAACTGGGTACGGGAGAATTATTCGCGGAGAAGATGGCTTTGTGAAACGCATTGTGGAACAAAAAGATGCAACTGCGGAAGAACAAAAAGTGAATGAAATTAATTCAGGAACGTATTGTTTTGATAATGAACTTCTGTTTGATTTGCTAAAAAAAGTAGACAATTCGAATGCGCAAGGAGAATATTACTTGCCGGATGTCATTGAGTTATTAACGCAGCAAAACGACATTGTTTCTGCATATGCAACAGACGATTTTGATGAAACACTTGGTGTGAATGATCGTATTGCATTGTCAGAAGCGGAAACCATCATGCAGGCTCGTATACTTGAAAAACACATGCGTGCTGGTGTAACTATTACAAACATTGCATCAACGAAAATTAGTGCAGATGCTGTCATTGGATCAGATACTGTCTTATTGCAAGGCGTGACAATTGATGGAAAAACAGTGATTGGCGAAGAGTGCACAATCGGGCCTAATTCACATATTACAACTAGTCAAATAGGAGATAGAACGACCGTTCATTCTTCTGTGGTCACGACAAGTAGTGTTGGAAATGATACTGCAGTTGGACCATTTGCTCATATCCGACCAGATTCCTCGATAGGAAATGAAGCGAAAATTGGAAACTTTGTCGAGATAAAGAAAACACAACTCGGCAATCAATCGAAAGTGTCGCATTTAAGTTACATCGGCGATGCAGAGGTTGGTGAACGTGTAAATATCGGTTGTGGCACGATTACCGTGAACTATGATGGGAAAAATAAATTTGTTACAAAAATTGAATCGGACGCATTTGTCGGATGTAACTCCAATTTAATAGCCCCTGTCACAATCGGTGAAGGTGCTTATGTAGCAGCAGGATCCACGATAAATAAAGAAGTACCGAAAGACGCATTAGCAATAGCTCGAGCGAAGCAAGAAAACAAAGAAGGATACGCGGCGAAACTAAAACGTAAATAATAGGAGGCTCCACATGTCGGATCGTTATGCAAACCCAAAGTTAAAAATCTTTTCACTAAACTCTAACCCTGCTTTAGCAAAAGAAATTGCAGATGAGGTAGGAGTACCACTAGGTAAAATTTCCGTTACTCGTTTCAGTGATGGAGAAGTACAAGTAAACATTGAAGAGAGTATCCGTGGATGTGACGTGTTCATCGTTCAGTCAACCTCTTCACCTGTGAATGAAAACTTAATGGAACTACTCATTATGATTGACGCAGTCAAACGTGCTTCTGCGCGCACTGTAAACGTTGTACTTCCTTACTATGGGTATGCTCGTCAAGATCGTAAAGCACGTGCTCGTGAGCCGATTACAGCGAAATTAGTGGCGAATTTATTAGAAACAGCTGGAGCGAATCGTGTCATCGTATTAGATTTACATGCACCGCAAATCCAAGGTTTCTTCGATATTCTCATTGACCACTTAATGGGAGTGCCGATTTTATCGGATTATTTCTTAGAAAAAAATATCGATCCTTCTGAAGTAGTGATCGTTTCACCGGATCATGGTGGAGTAACTCGTGCGCGTAAAATGGCGGACCGCTTAAAAGCGCCAATTGCCATTATTGATAAACGTCGTCCAAGACCGAATGTGGCAGAAGTCATGAACATTGTTGGGAATGTGGAAGGTAAAACGGCGATTTTAATCGATGACATTATTGATACAGCTGGTACGATTACCATTGCAGCGAATGCATTAATCGAAAGTGGAGCAAAAGAAGTATATGCATGCTGTACACACCCTGTACTTTCAGGTCCAGCAATTGATCGTATTGATCAATCGAAAATTAAAGAGCTTGTGATTACAAACTCCATTAACTTACCAGAAGATAAAAGTTCACCGAAAATCGTCACGTTATCAGTGGCGAAATTACTGGCAGATGCCATTGTCCGTGTATTCGAAGAAAAGTCTGTAAGTACGCTATTTGATTGAGTTCATGTTTAACTTTACAGCTGTAGGGTAAACATACACCATATTGATAGAATCAGGATGGTGACTAGACATGGCAAATACAGTAAAAGCACAAACTCGTGAAGTATCGAAACGTTCTAATTTAACAAATCTGCGCGGCGAAGGACACGTTCCTGCAGTTGTGTATGGTTTTAAAACAGAATCTACTCCAATTTCGGTAAGTGAAGTGGATTTATTAAAAACGTTGCGTGAAGTTGGACGTAACGGCGTCATGAGCTTAGATGTTGATGGAAAATCTGTCAACGTTGTACTTAGTGATTATCAAATGGACGTATTAAAAGGTAATTTTGTCCATGCGGATTTCTTAGCGATTAACATGAAAGACGAATTGGAAGTTCTTGTACATGTTGTACCTACTGGAGACGCTGCAGGCGTGAAAGAAGGCGGCGTGTTGAACCAACCAACTCGTGAAGTGACGATTAAAGTGAAACCTTCTGATATTCCAGATTCCATTGAACTGGATGTTTCAGAGCTAGGAATGAATGAAACATTAACGGTTGAAGCATTGAAGAAAGCATCTTCGTATAATATTTTAGAAGAAGACGACGTAACGTTATTTTCAGTGACTGCTCCTCGTTCTGATGAAGAGTTAGAAACAACTGCAGATGAAGATGCAGTTGGTGAAGCTGGAGATGAAGAAACAACAGAATCAGATTCAGAAGAAACTTCAACAGAAGATTCGAAAGAATAAGGTAGACGAAAGGTTGTCTTCGGACAACCTTTTTTCTTTCGTACTTTTGCTATAATGAGGGAAATAAAGCAATTGCATAAAGGATGTTGACAGGTGAAGTTACTAGTAGGACTCGGAAATCCGGGAAAAAATTATGCACATACACGCCATAATATAGGCTTTGACGTGATCGATGAATTAGCGAAACGATGGAATGCTCCATTAACGGAAACGAAATTTAATGGTGTTTATTCACGCGTGGTTCGACCAGAAGGAAAAGTCATGCTTTTAAAACCATTGACGTATATGAATTTATCTGGCGAATGTATTGTCCCGATGATGGACTTTTTTGAAATTGCTGATGAGGACTTAATTGTCATCTATGATGATCTTGATTTAGATGTAGGTCGTCTTCGTTTGCGTCAAAAAGGCAGTGCTGGTGGGCACAACGGAATTAAATCGATTATTCATCATTTAGGTTCGAATGAATTTAATCGTATTCGTGTAGGCATTGGACGTCCAGCGCCAGGAAGAAAAGTTACGGATCATGTGCTAACAACTTTTTCACCGGATGAACAACTAGATATCCGTTCGTCGATTGAAACAAGTGCAGATGCATGCGAAATGAGTTTGTCAAAAAACTTTCTAGACGTGATGAATCAATTTAACTCGAATAAATAGTCTGCTAGTTGTCTATACTTGTACTAAAAACGAGGGATATATCCATTGGCTATTCATGTAATTTGTCGCCATTGCGGCACAACACTTTTCGCTTTTAGGCAAGATGATTTATTAACATCACGCTCCATTCGTAAGTTAAAAGAGGAATTTTCAGAAGAATTTTTTCACCAAGAGCACAAAGGAGATTGGAATATTTCCACTACTTGTGAAACGTGTGAAAAACATCTTCAAGAGAACCCACAATTATTTGAAATAGAAAAATGGGTTCAATAATGCTTTGAGGCTTTTTGCTTCCAAAGCCTTTTTCTGTTTTCAAGGGAGGAAGTATGATGCAAGCCAGTCTTCAAGCGATGAAAGTGCAGGAAACGATTGCACAAACCATCGATACCATTCATGGAACTCCTGGAGCATATTTAATGACAGGACTCACTGGTTCAGCCAAGGCCATGATGGCGGAAGTAATCCGTGATGAACTGCAACAACCCATGCTGGTCGTAACTGCCAATTTATTGCAGGCACAAAAGATGGCGGAGGATTTGCAGAAAATAGCTAACTTACCCGTTTATATATATCCAGCAGAAGAATTAATCGCTGCTGATTTATCCATTTCTAGTCCAGAGCTTCGAGCGGAACGAATCGAAGCGTTGGATTTTTTGGCGCGTCAAGAAGCAGGGATTATTGTGTCACCTATTGCGGGTTTGCGGAGAAGATTACCGACATTAGAGGAATGGAACCGTCACCGGTTAATCCTATCCGTTGGCGAGGATCTACCTGATTTCGATTGGACCGACACGCTCATTTCGATGGGATATAAACGTCAAGGGATGGTGACAACACCTGGTGAGTTTTCCATGCGTGGAGGAATTATCGATATCTTCCCTATTTATGAAGCGTATCCGTATCGAATGGAATTGTTTGATACAGAAATAGATTCAATTCGTGCGTTTTCCGCAGAAGACCAGCGATCTTTACATAAAGTAGAGAATTTGACGTTATTACCAGCTACCGAATTCTTTTGGACGGAAGAGAAGCGGCAGGCGATAGCTAATCGATTAGAAAAACAATTAACAAAGACATATAAAAAAGTGAAAAAAGAAGAAGTAAAAGCAAAACTCTCCGAAAATATCCAAGCGGATATAGAAGCACTTCGCACGGGAAGAGACGCTGCTCACTTACAACGATATGCAAGTTTGTTAGACGAGCAAACGACATTTTTAGGCGATTATTTTAGCTCGACAGGTATCGTTATTTTTGATGAGATAGGTAGAATTCAAGAAACGGTGGAGTCCCTGGAGAAAGAAGAACAAGATTGGGTCATTGATTTACTCGAGGAAGGGAAAATTGTCCATGATATTCAACTTTCCTTGTCGTGGAAAGAGATTATTCATCAGTTGCCAGAGCGAAAACTTTTCTTTTCGTTATTTAGTCGGGCGTTTTCAGGACTAGGAATTGTAAAGAGCTTTGCGTTTTCCTGTAAACCAATGCAACAATTCCATGGCCAAATGCATGTACTTCAACACGAATACGATCGTTTCAAAAAGGAACGAGCGAAAGTATTTATTGCCGTAGAAGGCGCTGCTCGACAAGAGAAGGTAGCAACTATACTGGAGGACTACCAAATTCCAGCAACCATTCTTTCTAGTGATGAAAGTGTATCTTCACCAGGTGTATATGTGGTGGATTTGTCCTTAAACGATGGATTTGAATTACCTTTACAACAACTTGCCGTTATTACGGATCAGGAGTTGTTCCAACAAAAACCGAAGAAAAAGAAAAAAGTACAAAAGCTTAGTAATGCGGAGCGAATTAAAAGCTATTCGGAAATTTCGCCAGGAGATTATGTGGTGCATATCCATCACGGTATTGGGAAATATATCGGCATGGAAACACTTGAAGTAGGTGGAATCCATAAGGATTATTTGCATATTCGATATCGTGCAGAAGATAAGTTATTTGTTCCTGCTGATCAAATTGATTTAATCCAAAAATATGTAGGTTCTGAAGATCGTGAACCAAAAGTGCATAAACTTGGCGGAGCTGAGTGGAAGAAAACGAAAACGCGTGTTACTACGGCGGTAAAAGATATCGCAGATGAGCTGATCAAATTATATGCCAAACGAGAAGCAGAAAAAGGTTTCGCATTTGAAAAAGATGGAGAAATGCAGCAGCAGTTTGAATCAGCTTTTTTCTATGAAGAAACAGATGATCAACTTCGTTCAATCCAAGAAGTAAAAGAAGATATGGAAAAAGAACGCCCGATGGATCGCTTGTTGTGCGGGGACGTGGGGTATGGAAAAACGGAAGTCGCGATTCGAGCGGCATTCAAAGCGGTTCAAGACAGCAAGCAAGTGGCGTTTTTAGTTCCAACGACCATCTTGGCGCAGCAACACTTTGAAACGATTAAAGAACGTTTTCGTGACTTCCCGGTGGAAGTATCGCTTCTTAATCGATTCCGTACAAAAAAAGAGCAAGCAGAAACACTAAAGGGATTAAAAGAAGGGACAGTGGATGTCGTCGTTGGAACTCACCGACTACTTTCTAAAGATGTAGTATACCGTGATTTAGGACTACTCATTGTCGATGAAGAACAACGTTTTGGCGTTACGCATAAAGAGAAACTAAAGCAATTAAAAACGAATGTGGACGTATTGACCTTAACGGCAACGCCTATTCCACGCACCCTTCATATGTCGATGATAGGAGTTCGTGATTTGTCGGTTATTGAAACACCCCCTGCAGATCGCTACCCTGTTCAAACGTATGTGATGGAACACAATGGTGCTATTGTGCGTGAAGCGATTGAACGAGAAATGGCTCGTGGAGGTCAAACATTTTACTTATATAATCGGGTAGAAGACATGACGAAAAAAGTGGATGAAATCCAAGCGCTTGTTCCGCAAGCGCGAGTTGGATATGTTCATGGACAAATGCCTGAGTCGGAGCTAGAAGGAGTATTGCTTCCATTTTTAGAGGGAGAGTACGACGTGTTAGTGACGACAACGATTATAGAAACAGGAATGGATATTCCGAATGTCAACACGTTGATAGTGCAAGACGCTGATCGGATGGGACTGTCGCAGTTGTACCAATTACGTGGTCGCGTCGGAAGGTCGAACCGAGTAGCTTACGCCTACTTTACGTATCGTCCTGATAAAGTGCTGACTGACGTAGCCGAAAGTCGACTACAAGCAATTAAAGAATTTACGGAACTTGGATCTGGATTTAAAATTGCGATGCGTGATTTATCCATTCGTGGAGCAGGGAATTTACTTGGTGCAGAACAACACGGATTCATCGATTCCGTTGGCTTTGATTTGTATGCGCAACTATTACAAGAGGCAGTGGAAGAAAAACAAACTGGTATCGTGAAAGCAGATATCCCCGACGTCGAAATCCAATTGCCAATTGATGCTTATTTTGCGGATGATTTTATTTCCGATGGTTTTCAAAAAATTCAAATGTATAAACGTGTTAAAGCGATTGACAGTGAAACTGGCTATTTCGATCTAGTTGATGAATTAACGGATCGATTTGGAGATTTGCCAGTAGAAGCTGAACGATTGTTGCGGATCGCGCGTATGAAAGTATGGGCGAATAAAGCAGGCGTGGAGTCCATTAAACAGTCTAGACACTTAATCACCATCCAGCTCTCGCCAGAAGGAACGCGAACAATCGATGGCGGAAAATTGGTGGAACAGTCGATGGAGTTCGGTCGCGCTGTTGGATTCCAAATGACGAACCAACAAACATTAGCTGTCACGATTGATACGAAACAAACAAAAAAAATAACGCCATTTGATGTGGTAGAAAAAATGGTGGAACTATTACCTCAATCACAAAAAACGTCTGAAGGTTTGGAAGCATAAACCAAAGGTGCATAATTTGTCCTCACTTTTCCCATACTACTTGAAAAGCGATTAACGTGGAGGAAAGTGAGGCAATACAAGGTGAAAGCAACTGGTATTGTAAGGCGCATTGATGACTTAGGTCGTGTCGTTATTCCAAAAGAAATTAGACGAACGCTTCGGATTCGAGAAGGCGATCCATTAGAAATTTTCACAGACCGAGAGGGCGAAGTGATTTTAAAGAAATACTCTCCGATTAGTGAGTTAAGTGAGTTCGCACAAAGTTACGCTGATACGCTTTATGCAACACTCGGAACGCCCGTCATGATTTCTGATCGAGATGAAATGATTGCTGTAGCAGGTATTACAAAAAAAGAGTATTTACACCGTCGCATTTCTCCAATAGCAGAGGAAATTCTTATGCTCCGTTCTATCGTTACGGAGAAGTTGGAGAAAACGGTCGAATGGGTTCCAGGGCAAGTAGAGTCTGTCAAATCCTATTGTATTGCCCCAATCGTTGTAGGTGGCGATCCGATTGGAGCTGTGTACTTATTGTCAAAGGTGCATTTCATCGGAGAATCCGAAGTAAAAGCACTAGAAACAGCGGCGCATTTTTTAGGAAAACAAATGGAAGCATAACGTAGCGCACATTCTCTTAAACAGGGGATGTGTTTTTCTTTTGGCTAAAAACAGATGACCCGTTGTCAAAATGAAGAACACGTTATTTCAATTTATTGAAATGCTATACTAGCAGTACCTATAGGAAACGAGGAAGTAGCATGTCAAAAGAATGGACGATGAAAAAATTCATGGAAGGAGCAGTGCTGTTAACCTTTGCGGCCATAGTGGTCAAAATACTCAGCGCTGTGTACCGCGTGCCATTTCAAAATATGGTAGGGGACAAAGGCTTCTATATTTATCAGCAAGTGTATCCGTTTATCGGGGTATTTGTCGTATGGACTTCCTATGGGTTTGCCGTTAGTATCTCGAAATTACTTGCAGAAAGTCAGTCACAAAAAGAACGGGCCGCTATTTTACACGTATCCTTTCTCTTTTTATGCCTCTTATCCGTGTCGTTTTTTGTTGCCTTATTTTTTGGGGCAGAACAACTTGCAAGCTTCATGGGGGACAGGAACTTGCAACCGTTATTGAGAGTCAGTGCCTTCGTGGCGTTATGTATGCCTCTTCTTGCCATCTTAAAAGCGGATTTTCAAGCAAAAGGGAATATGGCTCCCATTGCCTACGGGCAAGTAGTCGAGCAACTAGTGCGGGTAGTTTTTATTTTAAGCGGTACTTATTTTGTGATTCAAAGTGGAAAATCGCTTTATACCGCAGGGACATTTGCTGTAGGTGGAGCACTAGTCGGAGAGATTGCTGGAATTATTTTACTCATTCTTTTCGTGGGAATGAAATCCTGGAAATGGAACACGTTATTTGCTGTTCGTACATATAATTGGTCTATCTTAAAAAGACTCCTGTTTTTAAGTATTAGTATTAGCTTTAGCTCACTCGTTATTTTGTTTTTCCAACTGATTGATTCATTTACAATTCTGCGATATTTAATCGCTTCTGGCTTGGAACAAGCGCTAGCAATGGAAAGCAAAGGAATTTACGATCGTGGACAACCGATTGTGCAAATGGGTATTCTACTCGCCACCACATTATCATTGTCTATCGTACCTCTTGTTGCGCATGCTAGTAGAAGAGATGTTAAACGTTCCGCAGATACGTTTATCCAACTAGCGATGAAAGTAGCCATTTTGTTTGGTGTCGCTTCTTCGTTAGGTTTAATGCTTATTATCCCGTATGCTAATGAAATGCTATTTGAAACGAACGAAGGAAGTGCTGTTCTATTCATATTTGTTGGACAAATTATCCCATTATCCATTATTTTACCGTTAACTTCTGTATTACAAGGTAGAGGGAAAGTAGGAGTTCCCATTCTTCTCTTCGTGGTAGGAATTGTGGCAAAATGGATAGGGAACGTGCTTTTATTGCCCAACTTTGGTGTTATGGGAGCAGCTCTCGCGAGTAATGGTGCATTTTTACTTATCGCCATCTTGCTCTACGTATACTATCGACGATCTTGGAATACCGCTTTTGCAGGAAAGAAATTTTATGTAACACTAGCACTTGCCTCCATACTGATGAGTATTGTCGTGATCACTTGGGAGTTGCTAGGTGATTACTGGTTATTCGATGGATTACCCAATCGATTGCAAGCAACATTAGTTGCACTTTCCAGTGTGGCTTTCGGAGCAGTAGTGTTTATGCTGGTGGTAATGAAAAGTAAAATAATGAAAGAAAAAGAGTGGTATTTAATACCTTATGGAAGACGAATCGCCAAAGCACAGTTATGGCTCTCTAAAAAGAAAGGGACGGTAGGATGAAGACAATTACAGTTGTCGGTTTAGGAGCGGGAGATTTAGAACAATTACCTCTTGGAATTTATCGACATTTACAACAGGCGAAAGCAATTTATCTACGGACAAACGAACATCCTGTAGTGGAAGCCTTACAAGCAGAAGGAATGACGTTCGAATCGTTCGACGCAATTTATTTGGCGAATGATTCTTTTGAAAAAGTGTATGAAGAAATTGTCCAATATTTAGTAGAAGAAGCGGCTATTTCTCCGATTACATATGCCGTACCGGGGCATCCATTGGTCGCAGAAAAAACGGTGCAATTGTTACTTGAAAAGCATGCAAGAAAGGAAATTCATGTCGACGTACTAGGAGGACAAAGCTTTTTAGATCCTATGTTTGGAGCGCTCGGGGTGGACCCTATTGAAGGATTCCAATTGTTAGATGCGACAGATTTGTCACGGGATGATGTGATGATGAAGCAACATATCATCATCGGACAAGTGTACGACCAGTACCGTGCTTCAGATGTGAAGTTAACGTTGCTCGAAAAGTATCCGGAAACGACCGAAGTAACGATAGTCACAGCTGCTGGGACGAAGTCCGAAAACGTTCGACGTGTTCCACTTCTGGAGTTAGACCGTGAAGTAGAGTTAAATAATTTAACCTCTGTTTATGTACCACCCATGCATCAACAAGAAAATCGCTACAAGGAATGGGGAACATTCCGAGAAATTATTGCGAAACTACGGTCACCAGAAGGATGTCCATGGGACCGAGAGCAAAGGCATGAAAGCTTGAAGAAATACTTAATAGAGGAAACACAAGAACTGATCGAAGCAATTGATCAACAAGACGATGAAGGAATGATAGAAGAACTAGGGGATGTACTACTACAAGTCTTTTTACATGCGCAAATCGGGGAAGAGGAAGGATATTTCCAACTAGAAGATGTATTAGAAAGAGTAAGTAGTAAAATGGTATTTCGACATCCACACGTCTTTGGAGATGTTGAAGTGACGTCTGCAGAAGAAGTAAAAGCGAATTGGCAAAAATTAAAGCAACAAGAAAAACAGAAAAAAGGGGAATAACCATGCGATTAGATAAATTTTTGAAAGTATCTCGATTAATTAAGCGACGTACGTTGGCAAAACAAGTGGCAGATCAAGGACGAGTGACGGTTAACGATAAAACGGCAAAAGCAAGCTCTGTAGTAAAAGTTGGAGACGTCCTTGCGATACGATTTGGTCAAAAAGTGGTCACTGCAAGAGTAGAAATGCTAAAAGAGAATGTTCGAAAAGAAGAAACGACAAACCTCTATACGATTCTAAAAGAAGAACGATTAGAAAAAGTCGAACCAGAGTTTATTGATGACGAAGACTGAGAAATCGTCTAACAGTTGAATAACAGTAACAGCAGCACACGCGGAGTTAACGCGATTGCTGCTGTTTTTTTGTGAACTGTCTGAGGGATTCAATTGCCAGCCAGTCATATTTTATTAACCAAGACATACACTGCTATATCTGGACAAGTAAAGGAGATGGGTGTATGCAGTTTCAACAGGAAGCACCACCAATAAGTTTTCCATCAGGAGATCATGTCATAAGTGTACGGAATAGAAAACGAATGGATTTAACTTCCGTGAAAGCAATCGATCGATTTGATAAAGAGGAGTTTTGTATTCGTACGACGCAAGGAATTTTGCTAATTAAAGGACAAGAGTTGAAGATCGTGCATTTGGATGTGGACAAAGGGTTATTAACATTAGAAGGACATGTAGTGGGAATTCACTATGACGAAGAGGAAAAAGAAGAAGGGAAAAACTTTCTTCATAAATTATTCGGGTGACATTGACGCACGAATTCCTGCAGTTAGTAACCCTCACATTTAGTGGAATAGTCATAGGGGCGGTTATTGACTGGTTGCAGGATGTTTTGGCACTTCTCCGACCAACGAAGAAAAATCGATGGATAAAAGCAGGGATCATCGTCTTCGCATGGGCCATTTTTGGGGTTGCGACATTTTTCCTGCTTTGGAGATTAACATTTGGCGAATGGCGAATTTACGATCCTGTTGCACAGTTTATCGGAATGATGATGTATGGATATTGGTTTAGGGATGCGGTGCTTATCATCCGGAAAATTCTCTATTTGCTTGTTTTTCGACCGATTTACTTCATTCTTCACTCATTGGTCTATGTCATTCGGCAGGTAGTACGGGCGATTTTTTATATTTTTTGGGTATTCATATGGCCCATTAGAAGTATTTGGAATAAATATTTCCAGAAATACTTAAAAAAGAAAGCGAGATAAGGTATAATTACCGGTACGATACAGCGAAAAGGAGCGACCGGTATATGGATGAGCGTAAACTAACAACTAAATCATCATCGATCTCATCTATTAACCATGAGTATGCTCGTGCTGTTCAGCGTAAAGAGCAGCATCGCCAAGCGCACAAAACGCGTTTATTACGACGATTAGTCGTATTTGGAATCGTTTCATTGGTTGTTTTGGGATTCATTGGACTTAATATGATGAACCAAGCGAAAACGTTAGCAGCAAAAGAAGAGGCGATGAACGTTGCATTGGCAAATTTAGATGCAGCAGAAGAAGAACAAGAAATGTTGAAATCTCAAATATTAAAGCTTAACGACGATGAATATATTGCGAAATTAGCGCGAAAAGAATACTTTTTATCCGAAGAAGGGGAAATCATTTTTGCGATTCCTGACCCAGATAAAAAGAAAAAAGAGCGTTCAAAAGAGTAGTCTTATTGACACTCTTTTTTTGTTGGCTATAATTAAAGATGGGTACTCATCTGCTTGTACGTTGAAAAGGAGACGAGTAATACCCGCTTACATTTTAAGGAGGAGCAATTTTTTTATGTCAATTGAAGTAGGCAGCAAGGTAGAAGGTAAAGTTACCGGGATCACTAATTTCGGCGCATTCGTAGAACTTCCAGGGGGTCAAACAGGGTTAGTTCACATTAGTGAAGTAGCAGATAACTATGTAAAAGATATCAATGATCACTTAAAGGTTGGCGATATGGTCGAAGTGAAAGTGATGAATGTGGAAGCGGATGGCAAAATCGGCCTTTCAATCCGCAAAGCAAAACCGCAAGCAGAAAGACCGGAACGTCCTCAGCGTCCTCGTCCAAACAATCGTTCTAACGATCGTTTCGACCGCGCACCAAAAGAAAACTTTGAACAAAAAATGGCTCGATTTTTAAAAGATAGCGATGAGCGCTTATCTACGTTAAAACGAGCAACTGAATCAAAACGTGGCGGACGTGGAGCAAAAAGAGGCTAATTTGCTGGCTGTTTTAATGCTATAAGTAAACTCCGATTGAGATATTCTCAATCGGAGTTTTTTCGTTATTACACGGAAATTGATAGGTTTAATATGGCTGTCGTGTTGATGTGTCGTATTTTATTCGTCTCATCAAATGGCTACTAAATGATGTGTCCTATCGGCGCATAATCGACTTTTATAAGCGGGCTGGAAAGCAAAAGGGTGATCTATCGGCGCGAAAAACCTATACGTGAAGAGCGGATCGCACTGCTGTTCATGATTACCTGTTCGAGTCTTTTAAAATGGAAGGAAGAAGGATTTTTCCTCCGTTTGTCGAATTCGAAGTGAAAAGGAGTGTGGAGTAGATGGCGAAAGAGAAAGTAAAGAAATCACATGAAGACTATCAATCCTGGTTGGAGTCACTGAAAGAAATGAACGAAGAGAAAGCAAACTCACCGTATGCGGAAGGAAAATGGTCACCAAAAGAAATTGTAATGCACTTAGCGGAGTGGGATCGGTATACAGCGGAAGAACGCCTTCCTCACATGAAGGAAGGCGCAAAACTAGATCGTTTTCCAGATTTCGAAACGTATAATAAGCAATCATCTGAAAAGGCGAAATCCCATTCATTTGCAGAGACAGTGGATTATGCTAAGTCGCAACGCCAACGATTAACGGAGGAACTCGACACGTTTCCTGAGTCTCGGTGGACGGAGAAATTTTCGATTGGCGACCATTTTTTATCGATTGAAGATTACTTTATGGATTTTGCGGAGCATGATGCGCACCATAAAAAACAAGTAGACTCCATTCAAGAAAATTCTTCAAAGGAGTAATAGCATTCTCAATCATTGTTTCATCAAGCAAGACGAGGTCTACAAGAGAATACGTGTAGCATCTCGAAGAAAGAAAACTTCAACATCTTATGAGCATGACACGAAAAAGCCACTTTGCCCGAGTAGATCTGTGTTGTTAGTGATTCCTAACAGCTCAGATATTCTACCGGATAAAGTGGCTTTTATGATGACCCCTACGGGATTCGAACCCGTGTTACCGCCGTGAAAGGGCGGTGTCTTAACCGCTTGACCAAGGGGCCGTCTATATAGTCAGCGTTCGTACTTCCTATTTTTTACGCTATCTAGCATTTAAAAGAACGAGATCCTTCATTCATCAAAGTGCTTTCGGCTATAAAAAAAGATGGCGGCAGAGGGGATCGAACCCCCGACCTTACGGGTATGAACCGTACGCTCTAGCCAGCTGAGCTACGCCGCCGTGTTGAAACGAACATGTTTTATCATACAAGCGTGGTTACACTCTGTCAAGATGTCGATTCAACTTATTTTTTTCGCGTTTCTTCCCTGATTTCGTCGAACGATTTTTTTCGTTATGTTCCATCGTTAGACAAACTTTGTTTCGTTCCCTTTTTATACTAGGGGGGCGAAGTAAAGGAGTGGGAATTTGTGAGAACATTTGTAGCACACACATTAAAATGGCACATCAATATGCCTTGGAACCAGCAAGTCTTCCAAATTCGATTAAGGGCTATTCTCGTATCGTTATTGTTTGCAATCGTTGCTGTATTGCTAGCGAAATTTGCGTTATTTGAACATGTCACACCTTTTTTCTTTCCTTTTTGGACGGTGGTTCATTTACGGTATCCAAAATTCCAAAAATTTGTTTTGGCTGGGGGATTAGTTGGTTCTACCTTTTTGGGATTTGGTCAACTATTACTGCAGCTTGCGATGGTTGGAACGTTCTTCCTAACATCTAAACGCCGATTACGTGACTTGTTTCTTCCATTTCAAGTCGGTGTAATTGTGTTAGGTGTCCAATTCGTTTGGCAATACGTGTCGTATGTGAAAGATATCCCAATCTCGGTAATTACGATGGTAGGGTACGAGAGTTTGCTAGCTGCGTTATTTACCATTTTTTTATCTCAAGTAATCGTCCCGGTATATGAGTTAACGATAAAGAAGTGGACAATTGAACGGACCGTCTCCGCGGTCGTCATTGGCGTGGTGGTCTGGTGGAGTATGGAGGACATCCAATTATTTTCTGTTTCGCTTTCTTTGTTAGTGAGTCAATTTCTCCTGTTAGCCGTTTACTATACACAAGGGAAATCGCGCGGTGCCTTTTTTGCAATATGTGTGGGTGTAGTAAGTACCATGACGACACTCGCATTTAGTGGGATGTTGGCAGTCTATGCCTTAACGGCAGTTGGGGTTGCGATCGTAAAAAATAAATCGCGAGTGGGAATTAGTACAGGTATGCTTGGAAGTTACGGATTCATGCTTTTGTATGACGATACGCTTCCCTTAGATGAGGTGTTTTTCACCACATTTGCAGTCGCCTCGCTTCTCTTTCTTTTATTCCCTAAAGACGTGTTGGATCGTTGGGCATATAAAGGGGCAAGTGAGGAGACGAGAATTTTGTTGAAACGCCAAGAGTGGATGAGCGATAAAATGAAGGAGCAATTGGCAAAGTTCCAATCGTTTATCGAATTTTTGGCATCCGTTGTGGGAGCGAAAGACGTGACTGTGGCGGCTACTCTCGATACAACTGTTGGTTTTCCAGCGTGTACAACATGCTTTAAACGAAATCGGTGTTGGGCAAACGGGGAAGACGGCATGGTCCCTGTGGTCCAAGAATGGCGGCAAAAGAGGCCGGTGTCCAAAAAAGGGATGAAGCACCAATTGAACCGATCGATTCAAGAGAAGTGTGTCCGTGCGGAGCAAGTAATTGAAGCATTAGAAGAATCGTATACCACATCTAGACTCGCTAATGAATATGTTCACGGCAGTCAAATGATGGCGTTGCAGCTTAAAGAAATTGGTCAACATGTCGGAAAACTTTTAGCAGATTTAGAATTACCAACGCAGCTTGGAACGAATGAGGAAGAACTATTATGTGAAATGTTTGCTAAAGCGAATGTACCCGTAATCCAGTTGGACATTGTGTCGACGGAGAAGGGTGCCCATAAATTAGTGGTGTGTTTGCCACACGCCACAACGAGAGAAACAACAACGTTAATGGGAGAACGAGTCGTCTTGCCCATTCTACATGCCCATTTTGACGAACCATTTCATCTTGCTGCGGTGAATGAAGTGCAACACCCGTTTAGCCATGTGCAGCTTATATGCGAATCGACTGTTCGTTTCGAATATAGTTACAGTATTTGCGCCACCTCAAAAGAACACACGTTGTATTCTGGCGACACGCATCTAGTTTTTCCGTTACACGAAGGATTAGTTGCTGTCATCTTATCGGATGGAATGGGGCATAATAAAGATGCTTATATGGAAAGTAAGAAAGTGATTCGGTTACTTCGGGAGTGTTTGCAGTATCCGATGAGTCCGGAATCTGCGATGCATACGTTGCACTACTTGATGTCCCTTAAACTTGGTTCGGACTTATATGCAACGGTCGATTTAGCACTCATTGATCTACAACATGGCAAGCTTTGGTCGTATAAAGCAGGTTCGATGGCAACGTATTTGTTTAGCGGACCCGATGTAACGTTGTTGGAAAACTTTCAAGCCCCAATAGGTATGCTCGGAAATATTCAAATGGAAAACCGCACCACAATGTTAAAAGATGGGGATACACTAGTATTTGTCTCAGACGGGCTATTTTCGAGTCAGGATGATTTAGCGCTGCAAGAGAAAGAACTTATTCGACTCGTTCGCAAGTACGCAGAGATTCCTGTATCGATGCAAGCTGATCGAATTGTAGCCGATTTTAAACGTCGCTTTGGTGCGCCAGAGGATGATTGTACGATCATTTTGTTACAAATTCGACATACTGTTCCAGAATGGTCGAGCTTTTCACCTTTCAGCGTGAAAAGTTGGCAGAAAGCGTGATACACTAGTATTCACGATAAGAAAGTAGGTGACGTCATGGGAATCACGGCACACGTTTCCTCTTTTATGGAAACTATATTGAACAGTCAAAAAGAGCCGAGCATTTTAATCGCTTGTTCGGGTGGTCGTGATTCGATGGCGTTAATTCATAGTTGTTTAACATTAGGACTGCATCGAACTTACAAGCTTGGAGTTGTACATGTGAATCATCAACTTCGATTGCAAGAATCGGAAGACGAAGAAGCATTCGTTCGCGCCTTTTGTGAACAAGAGGGTATCGCTTTTCATTCCCAAAAGCTTGCCGTGCAAGAAGCGCTAGAGAAACACGGAGGAAATGTTCAGCACGTTTGTCGCGAACTACGTTATGCGTATTTTAATGAGGTGATGAAAGAGCATGGCTATTCCGTATTGCTTGTCGGCCACCACGCGGATGATCAAGTGGAAACGATTCTTTTAGGATTACAAAAGGGAGCTCCAACTATTGGGATGAAAGCAATTCGACGACTACCTTATGGATTATTGGCACGACCGTTCCTGCTCGTTTCACGAGCGGAAATTAATACATATGTAAACACGCACGAAGTAGCTTACAAAGATGATTCCAGCAATGAAAAACGGAACTATCGACGCAATGACATACGACAAACTATTTTAGCCGATTGGAATAAAGAAAATCCTTCGTTAACAAAAAATGTGGCATTGTGGTCCGAACAAAAAAGAGCAGAAGATGCGTACTTAGATGATATGGTGGAGACGATGTTGGAAGCCTTTATTCATCGGACGGAAGAGAACGTCGTGGCGTTTCCTACAATAGAGTTTGCGAAAGTGCCATCTGCTTTACAAAAAAGAGCAGTTCTACTACTATTAAGCTATCTATACCCACCTAACGCGCGGAATTTTCCGCAAGGGTTAATCGATCAGCTTCACCGGCAATGTGTTCGGTCAGAAGGTTCAGCACATATCGATTTACCATGGAGTGGGCAAGCAAATCGTTCGTATTCTATGATGCGATTTTCACGTCTCAACCGTATGTCTCCAATGGATGAACCTCAACGTCAATCTCCAACACCATTTGTTTTAGGCTCAGTGAATACGCAGCCTCCGAACAAAACCGTTTATTTCCTGCAGTTAAAAGAAAGCGAATTGCCGTTACAGGTACGAAAACGTCAACCAGGTGACCGACTTCTTTTACATGGAATGGAGAAAACGAAAAAGGTTTCGCGCATCTTTATTGATGATAAAGTGCCGGAAGCCATTCGGAATGAAAAGAGTATACTTGTGACGGCAACGGATGAAGTAATTGGCATATTAGGTGTTCGATTAGGAAACCGGTTCACCAAACATAAGGTAGACTCGAGTTCGCATTGGATCCATTTTATCGACTAATCGTCTTATTATCAGGAGGAAATGACATGTTAGAAAAAGATATTCAAGAAGTCTTAATTTCAGAAGAACAAATTCAAGCGAAATGCCGAGAGCTTGGCGAAACGTTAACGCGTGATTATTCCGATAAGTTTCCACTTGCTATTGGCGTGTTAAAAGGCGCGATGCCTTTTATGGCGGATGTGATGAAACGTATGGACATCTACATGGAAACAGATTTTATGGACGTTTCAAGCTATGGAAATGCAACCGTTTCTTCTGGTGAAGTAAAAATCGTCAAAGACTTAAACACTAGTGTGGAAGGTCGAGACATTTTAATCATCGAAGATATTATTGATAGCGGATTAACATTAAGTTACTTAGTGGATTTGTTCAAATACCGTAAAGCGAAATCGATTAAAATTGTGACATTGCTCGACAAACCGTCTGGTCGAAAAGTGGATTTACAAGCAGATTACATTGGCTTTGATGTGCCGGATGCTTTCGTTGTCGGATACGGATTAGACTATATGGAAAAATACCGTAATTTACCCTACATTGGGATTTTGAAAAAAGAAGTATATTCTTTTTAAGCATTGAACTAGGCAAATCGTTGTACCCCAATTTACTGGTATGATAAGATTACCTATAGTTTTTCTGTATTTATTGTGAGGAGGCTCGGGATGAATCGAATATTTCGATACACCATATTTTATTTGCTAATTTTCCTCGTCATTATCGGGATTTTCGGAACGTTCAACAATGACAAGAACCCAACCGAAGAGCTGACTTACGGCGAGTTTTTAACCGCATTAAAAAATGAAGAAGTGAAAGAATTTACTATGCAACCGGATGCGGCCGTTTATGTCATAGAAGGTAAAATGAAGGACGCAAAAAAGGATGAATCGTTTGTCCTAAACGCTCCTTTAACAGATGAGTTTACAAAAGAAGTAACAAATATTGCAGATCAAACGGATGTAACGGTGTTAAAAACACCGGAAACAAGTGGATGGGTTCAATTCTTTACTGGTTTAATACCATTCATTATTATTTTCATCCTGTTCTTCTTCTTATTAAACCAAGCGCAGGGCGGCGGAAACCGAGTGATGAACTTCGGAAAAAGCAAAGCCAAGCTATATGATAACGATAAGAAAAAAGTTCGTTTCAATGATGTTGCTGGAGCGGATGAAGAAAAAGCAGAATTAGTTGAAGTAGTAGAATTCTTAAAAGATCCGAAGAAATTTGGAGAAATCGGGGCTCGTATCCCGAAAGGTATTTTACTCGTTGGACCTCCAGGGACAGGGAAGACGTTGCTAGCTCGAGCAGTTGCAGGGGAAGCCGGCGTACCTTTCTTCTCCATCAGTGGTTCTGACTTCGTTGAAATGTTTGTCGGTGTCGGTGCCTCTCGTGTACGTGATTTGTTTGAAAATGCAAAGAAAAACGCTCCTTGTATCATTTTCATCGATGAAATTGACGCAGTAGGTCGTCAACGTGGTGCAGGTCTTGGTGGCGGTCACGATGAGCGTGAACAAACATTGAACCAATTACTTGTTGAAATGGATGGTTTCGGAGCTAACGAAGGTATTATTATCGTAGCAGCAACAAACCGACCAGACATTCTAGATCCTGCATTATTACGTCCTGGTCGATTTGACCGTCAAATTACTGTTGGACGCCCTGATGTAAAAGGTCGTGAAGCAGTACTTCAAGTACATGCTCGCAACAAACCATTAGACGAAAATGTTGACTTGAAAGCTATTGCTCAACGCACACCAGGATTCTCTGGTGCGGATTTAGAAAACTTACTAAACGAAGCAGCATTAGTTGCTGCACGTAGTAATAAGAAGAAAATTGATATGGCGGATATTGATGAAGCAACAGACCGTGTCATTGCTGGTCCTGCGAAATCAAGTAAAGTCATTTCAGCAAAAGAACGCAAAATTGTCGCATTCCATGAAGCTGGTCACGTCGTGATCGGATTAACATTGGATAATGCGGAAATCGTGCACAAAGTAACGATTGTTCCTCGTGGGCAAGCTGGCGGATACGCGGTAATGCTTCCGAAAGAAGACCGTTACTTCATGACGAAGCCAGAATTGCTCGATAAAATTGCTGGTCTACTCGGTGGACGTGTGGCGGAAGATGTTGTGTTCGGAGAAGTTTCTACTGGAGCTCATAATGACTTCCAACGTGCTACTGGTATTGCCCGTAGTATGGTAACGGAATACGGAATGAGTGACAAACTTGGACCAATGCAATTCGGCCAAGCGCAAGGTGGAAATGTCTTCTTAGGAAGAGATTTTAATTCCGAACAAAACTACTCGGATGCGATTGCGTATGAAATTGACCAAGAAATGCAATCGATCATTAAAGAACAGTACAAACGTACACACGAAATCCTAACGGAAAAACGTGACCTTCTTAATTTGATTGCGACAACGTTATTAGAAGTAGAAACATTAGATGCAGCCCAAATTAAACATTTAAAAGAACATGGTACATTACCAGTTCGTGACTACGGTTCAACTGCTGTAAAAGAAGAAGAAACCGAAGTTGTTGATGTGACGGGATCTGCAAATGATCCATCTACTGGTGACTTACCGAAAGAAGCCGATGGAAATTTACCATCTGGTGAAATTCCAGAAGACCATAAATAATAATGCGAGAGCTGATGTACCCCGTTCATGGGACATCAGCTCTTTTTCTTCCGTTATTGTATGCGCGTTACTAGTAGGTGGAAAGGTTGAGTCATAATTCAATGGAAATAGGGTCGTTTTCTGCTGGTTTTATTGGAAAAGAGGAACATAATAGGTGCTATGGACTAGTCGATGTGCGATTCTCGGAGATTATGTGCGATGGAGGGTAGAGTTGGTGCGATTCTTGCTCAATTAGTGATAGTTTTGCTTGAAAAGTACAACTTTTCCCCAAATTAGCCTTGTTTTCCTGAAAAATGTGCAAGTAAGTGGAGAGGAAGTCGATTCTCTCGGTGAATGCTTGCACGCCTTGTGATTACTCGAAAACTTCTCTAATG
Source organism: Paenisporosarcina cavernae (assembly GCF_003595195.1). Taxonomy (GTDB): domain Bacteria; phylum Bacillota; class Bacilli; order Bacillales_A; family Planococcaceae; genus Paenisporosarcina; species Paenisporosarcina cavernae. The sequence continues at coordinate 2,481,530 of NZ_CP032418.1, read as the reverse complement.
GTGTGATCTCTTTCTGATAATAAAACGCGAGACAACGCACGTGTAGAGAAAAATTTGCGCTCGAGGTGGAGTTTTTCATTCCTGAAAGTGTGTGTGGTATGATGTTTTCAACTATAGAAATTTTGTGAGGTATCGTATGTTACTCGTTTTAGATATTGGAAATACGAATATTGTGCTTGGTGTGTATGAGAAAGATACATTGACACATCACTGGCGTATGGAGACAGACCGTCATAAGACAGAAGATGAATACGGTATGCAAGTAAAGTCGTTATTTGACCATGCGGGACTACATTTTTCGGATATTACAGGAATTATTATTTCATCTGTAGTGCCACCGATCATGTTTTCTATTGAGCGGATGTGCCAGAAATATTTTGGTATTAAAGCAGTAGTGGTGGGACCTGGTGTGAAAACTGGGTTGAATATTAAATACGACAATCCGAAAGAAGTGGGTGCAGACCGGATTGTGAATGCAGTTGCTGCGTTAGAAGAGTACGGAGCACCACTCGTAATTGTGGATTTTGGTACCGCGACAACGTATTGTTTTATTGACGAAAAAGGAAATTATATGGGTGGTGCGATTGCGCCAGGTATTGGTATTTCTACGGAAGCATTGTTCGCGAGAGCATCTAAGCTTCCACGTATTGAGTTAGCGTTGCCAGAGCAAGTTGTAGGGAAAAACACGATATCAGCAATGCAGGCAGGAATTGTGTATGGCTATGTCGGGCAAGTAGAAGGTATTGTGAAACGAATGATTGCGCAAAGTAAAGAGACACCGACAGTTGTCGCAACTGGTGGAATGGCAAATTTAATCGCGGCGGAAACAAACGTGATTGACTATATTGATCCTTACTTAACGTTAAAAGGGTTGCATACCATTTTCACACGAAACAAGTAGTCGAAAAGACGTAAATAGTAGAAAGAAGGAATAGATGATGCAAGATTATTTAGTTAGAGCATTAGCATTTGATGGGAAAGTTCGAGCGTTTGCCGTACGTTCTACGGAGACAGTTGGAGAAGCACAAACTCGTCATGTGACATGGCCAACTGCTTCTGCAGCATTAGGACGTGCAATGACTGCTGGAGTAATGATGGGTGCAATGTTAAAAGGGGAAGACAAAATCACGATCAAAGTAGAGGGTAATGGTCCTATTGGTGCCATAATTGTCGACAGTAATGCAAAAGGAGAAGTTCGTGGGTATGCATCGCATCCTCAAACGCATTTTGATTTAAATGAACACGGTAAACTTGATGTAAAACGTGCAGTCGGCACAGAAGGTACGTTAACAGTTGTGAAGGATTTAGGAATGCGCGATTTCTTTTCCGGAAGTGTTCCATTAGTATCGGGTGAGTTAGGAGAAGACTTTACGTACTATTTCGCTTCATCTGAACAAGTACCATCGTCAGTTGGTGTTGGGGTATTAGTGAATCCTGACAATTCAATATTGGCTGCGGGAGGGTTTATTATCCAACTAATGCCTGGCATCGAAGATGAAATGATCGCGGTTATTGAAGAGAAATTAACCGCAATGGAACCTGTCTCAAAATTAATCGCGAAAGGTCTCACACCGGAAGAATTGCTTCAAACAATATTAGGCGAAGAAAATGTACAAATTTTAGATCGCCAAGACATAACGTTTTCATGTAACTGTTCGAAAGAGCGTTTCGGTGCAGCTATTATTGGTTTAGGGGAACAAGAAATTCAGGAAATGATTGAAGAAGATGGGCAAGCTCATGCGCAGTGCCACTTCTGTATGGAAACGTACTTGTTCTCGAAAGAAGAATTGGAGACATTTATCGATGAGACGAAGTCCTAATGTGCCAACACCTAAACCTGCAAGAAGGTTAAAAACAAAGCCAGTTTTAGTGGTCTTATCCGTCTTGCTTCTCGGGAATTTACTGTGGTTTATCGCATGGTTAATTCCTAATAAAGCGTCTGGTGGAAACGAGGAAGTTGCTTCTGTAGGTGGAGAAGCGATTAGTCGAGAAGACTGGATGGTGGCAATGGAGAGTCGTTATGGAAAAGAGACGCTTCTCGATTTAGTGAACATGAAAGTAATGGAAAAAGCAGCTACTAAGTATGCATTAAAAGCAACGGATGAAGAGATAGATCTCGAATTATCTCTTCTTCGTTCAGCGCAAGATAGCACAAGTCAGCATGCATTTGGTTTAGATGAAAAAACACAACGTGAAAAAGTGCGCGCACAACTTTTGCTTGAGAAAGTTTTAACAAAGGATGTCGTCATTGAAGATGATGCGATCCGTACATATTTTGATGAGAATAAATCGCTTTATAACATACCATCAGCTAGAAAATCGAAAATAATTGTCGTCGCATCAAAAAAAGAAGCAGAGGAAACGTGGAAAGAGCTTGAAGATGGTTCGTCGTTTGAAGCACTTGCTCGCGAACGCTCCATTGATACAACTTCTGCTGCTCTTGGTGGTGACATCGGGTATGTAACGGATGAATACGAGGATCCGGCAGTTGCTGATGCGGCATTTACATTAGACAAAGGCGAATGGAGCGAACCCGTTGCGATGTCCAATGGTTCGTATGCCATTGTTGTCGTGGAACAAGTAGTCGAGGGGAAAACGTTCCAATTCGAAGAGGTAAAGGACCATATCAAACGTGAATTGGCACTGGAACAATTGCCGCAATCCGTGTCGCCAGAAATTTTCTGGAAAGAATTTGACACCAAATGGTTTTACGGTGAATAAAGTAAATTACAAGCAGTTTTCTGACCTTTCAGGAGACTGCTTTTTCGTTGACATGTGGCTTTGAAGACTGATACGATAGAGATATTAAAACCGATTAAAGTACTAGGAATTAGGAGGGTGTATATGACTCGAGTGGGAAATTCAGTAGTAGATTTAATAGGCAAGACACCAATTGTGAAACTGAACCGTGTGACTGGACCTGAAGATGCTGAGATCTATGTCAAATTAGAGTATTTTAACCCAGGAAGTTCGGTAAAAGATCGAATTGCGATTGCGATGATCGAATCAGGAGAACGCGATGGAAAGTTAACGGAAGGTTCCACTATCGTTGAACCAACTAGTGGCAACACTGGAATTGGTCTTGCAATGGTAGCTGCGGCGAAAGGATACAAATCAGTCTTAGTTATGCCAGACACGATGAGTATGGAACGTCGCAATTTACTTCGTGCATACGGTGCAGAACTTTACTTAACGCCTGGTGCTGAAGGAATGAAAGGCGCTATTGCAAAAGCAACGGAGCTTGCAGAAGAAAATGGTTGGTATATGCCTCAACAATTCAGCAATGAAGCGAACCCTGAAATTCACCGTTTAACAACTGGACCGGAAATTGTGGAAGCGATGGACCAATTGGATGCATTCGTTGCTGGAATTGGTACGGGTGGGACGATTACTGGAGCCGGAGAAGTGTTGAAAAAACAATTCCCGTCGATTGAAATCGTTGCAGTGGAACCAACGGACTCTCCGATATTATCTGGTGGACAGCCGGGACCACATAAAATCCAAGGAATTGGGGCTGGATTTGTCCCAGATATTTTAGATACGACGATCTACAATACAATTATTCAAGTATCGAATGATGATGCCTATGCTACTGCACGAAAAGTCGCAAGAGAAGAAGGGATTCTTGGTGGTGTTTCTTCTGGAGCAGCAATCCATGCGGCAATAGAAGTGGCGAAACGACTTGGAAAAGGCAAAAAGGTTTTAGCAATTTTACCATCCAACGGCGAGCGTTATTTAAGTACACCTCTTTATCAATTTGATTAAGGATAAAACTAGCCATGGGCCACGAGCCCATGGCTTTCTTTATGGCGTCAAGTCACCCGGTGCGGTGAACCGAAAAAGAAAGCAGCTAATATATGCACGTAGGAATTTCTCTTCAGCGGTATTTTTTCACTTAATACATACGATGGACGACACATCAGAGACGTTTCTAAACGATATCGAATGGAAATATGCAGACTTTCACGATAAGATAAATGTATTACATGAAGCAGGAGGAACGTGTCATGACTACCGTTCAAATCCATACTACATCGATTCCGATGGAGAAAGATGCCTTTTTTTATGCGTATAAAACGTTCACACAATCCGTGAAGCATCATGCCTTGCTAGAAAGTGGTCGTGGTGGCCAATTGAGCACAGCTGCATGGAATCCGTTAGCTATTTTACAATCTACCGAAGAGGGTTTATACATTCAGTGGCGCGACGGGAAAGTAGAAACGCGCAAGGGGGAGGCCCTTCATTTACTAGATGAACTAGTGAGCGAATACAGAGTGCCTTATCAATCTAGTTTACCTGATTTTCAAGGTGGAGCGATTGGTTTTATCACATATGATTATGCGCGTAAAATTGAAGTGCTGCCAGAGGATACGGTGGATGATTTACATATTCCAGATGTCTATTTTTACTTATTTGATAAGTGGGCGGTCTTTGAGCATGAAAAAAATGAGCTACACATCATGCAGTTGTCCACGTTAGACGACACAACAAGTGAAGATGCTATCGCTTGGCATGAAGCCTCTCAAAATGGACTTGCAGCTCGACACTTCGAAGCGGGAACGGCAACGGAAGTGCCAGCGGATCACCATGAGCTACATTTTTCTATGGCAGGAATGGAATTTGAAGAAGCTGTAAGGCGCGTTCAAACGTACATCCGTCAAGGAGATGTGTTTCAAGTGAATTTATCGGTGCGTCAGTCAAAACAGTTAGACGTAGAGCCGATTGTATACTACGAAGCACTTCGATCATTTAATCCCTCTCCTTATATGGCGTATCTTCATTCGGACGAATTCGCGATTGTATCTGGCTCACCAGAGTTGTTGGTGAAGAAAAAAGGAGATGAGCTCTCCACTCGCCCTATTGCAGGGACGAGACCACGCGGGAAAAATGAAGAGGAAGATTTACTGTTGGCGAAAGAGCTGATTGACAATGAAAAAGAACGGGCAGAACATGTCATGCTTGTTGATTTAGAGCGCAATGATTTAGGTAAAGTTTCTACTTACGGGACAGTCGAAGTGAACGAATTTATGGTAATTGAACGATATTCGCATGTAATGCACATCGTTTCGAATGTTCGCGGGAAGTTAGCTGAAGGAATGACAAATGCGGAAGTCGTACGTGCAATGTTTCCTGGCGGAACGATTACAGGAGCACCAAAAATTCGTACGATGGAAATTATTGAAGAATTAGAACCGGTTCGAAGAGGTCTTTATACAGGTTCAATTGGTTGGTTCGGTTATTCAGGCGATTTAGAATTAAACATTGTCATTCGAACAGCGTATATACAGCATCAAATGGCGCACATTCAAGCAGGAGCTGGCATTGTAATCGATTCAGTACCCGAACTTGAATATATGGAGTCGTTGAACAAAGCGAAAGCACTTTGGCAAGCAAAAGCGATGGCAGAAGGAGTCAAAACGACATGATCTTGATGATTGATAATTATGATTCGTTTACGTTTAACTTAGTGCAATATTTTGGAGAGCTTGGAGAATCACTTGTCGTTAAACGAAACGACGAAATCACTCTTGACATGATTGCTGAAATGGCTCCTTCGATGATTGTCATTTCACCAGGTCCGTGTAGCCCAAATGAAGCAGGGGTTAGTTTAGATGTCATTGCTTATTTTGCTGGGAAGATCCCTGTGTTTGGCGTTTGTCTTGGTCATCAATCGATTGGACAAGCATTTGGTGGAAAAGTCATCCTTGCAGAACGATTAATGCACGGCAAAACGTCGCCTGTCTTTCATGACAATAAAGGCGTAAATGCTGGAATGCCGAATCCATTTACTGCTACAAGGTACCATTCGCTTATCGTCGAAAAAGAAACATTGCCTGATTGTCTAGAAGTAACATCGTGGACATCCGAAGGAGAAATTATGGGACTTCGACATAAAGAATTTGCGGTAGAGGGCGTTCAATATCATCCTGAATCGATTATGACAGAAGAAGGAAAGCGACTTCTACAAAATTTCATCAACACCTATGTGCATCAAGATAAGAAGGTAGAAGCCTAATGTGGGTGTGGAAAAATGGGGAATTTCTGCGCAAAGAAGAGCTCACCATTTCCCCATATGACCACGGTTTTTTGTACGGATTAGGGTTCTTTGAAACGTTTCGAACGTACAACAATTTGCCATTTTGTTGGGACGCGCATGTGAAGCGATTGCATGATGCGTTGCAAGAGTATCGGATCGCGATGCCGTATGCACTGGATGAACTGCTACAAGTGATTCGTGAGTTGAATGAGAAAAATGAGGGATCAGACGGCTATTTTCGATTAAACGTAACGGCTGGAGTGCATGATATTGGCTTGCAACCATCCTCCTACGAGCGACCAACCGTCATTTTATTCCGAAAAGAATTGCCGAACGCTCCTCGAGGGACAGAAAAAACGGCCACCATTGTCAACGTCGTGCGGAACACACCGGAAGCTTCTGTTCGTCACAAATCGCATCACTACGCGAACAATGTCCTCGCTAGGTTTGAATTGCCATCGCTAGCAGAAGTAGAAGGCATTTTGTTGACGCAAAACGGGCACGTGGCAGAAGGCATCACGTCTAATGTGTTTTGGACGAGCGGAAACACACTTTTTACACCTGCAATTTCAACGGGTATTTTACCGGGAGTCATTCGGGAGTGGGTGCTGAATCATGCGGAAAGTGTGGGGTTGTCCGTTCGCGTTGGGGAGTTTTCCAAAGAGGTGTTCCTGTCTGCGGAAGAAGTCTTTTTGACGAACTCTATTCAAGAGATCGTGCCAATTCGACAGCTAGGTGACCATCTTCTTATGGGAAATGAAGGACCTATCTATCAACGTTTGCACGCATTATACCAACGTCAAGTAGAGCAGTTGTAAGGAGTGTATGATACATGGAATGGACAAGTGAATTTACGAAACGAACGATTATTATGGGGATTTTAAATGTGACACCAGATTCTTTTTCGGACGGTGGGAGTTATACGACAACCGATCGCGCGGTGAAACGGGCGTTAGAAATGATCGAAGAAGGTGCCGATATTATCGATATTGGAGGAGAATCGACTAGACCGGGTCACACTGCATTAACGTCGGAAGAAGAAGTGGAGCGTGTCATTCCGATGATTCGTGCAATTCGTTCCGAAACAAACATTCCCATTTCGATTGATACGTATAAAGCGGATGTAGCTGAAGCGGCTATTCAAGCAGGTGCAACGATTATAAATGACATTTGGGGTGCGAAACGAGAACCGAAAATCGTAGAAGTTGCTGCAGCACACGGTGCACCGATTATTCTGATGCATAATAGAGGAGAGACCACCTACCATTCTTTTTGGAACGATGTGAAGCAAGATCTAGAGGATAGTATTCAACTCGCTGTAAATGCTGGTGTACCAAAAGAGAATATCTGGTTAGATCCGGGTATTGGGTTTGGGAAAACGACTTCTCAAAATATTCGCATGATGCAACATTTACGTGATTTAGTGGCGATGGGCTACCCTGTGTTACTTGGAACGTCCCGTAAATCGATGATTGGAAATGTATTGCAGTTGCCAGTGGAGGAGCGACTAGAAGGCTCTCTTGCGACAGTAGATTATGGAATTATGGTTGGATGCCACATCGTCCGAGTACATGATGTGAAAGAAACAGCTCGATCTGTCCGGATGATGGATGTATTAGTGGGGAAACAAACTTATATGGAGTAGGTGAAAAAGTGGATTACATACATGTAAAAGACATGGAATTTTGGGGAAATCACGGTGTATTTCCAGAGGAAACACGACTTGGACAACGATTTCGTTTGTCTGTTTCGCTTGCCTTGTCGCTAAAAGAAGCTGGTGAGTTGGATGATTTAAACAAGTCCGTTAATTATGGGGACGTATTTATGCGCTGTGAAAGGATTATGGAAGGCTCGCCGGTAAAGCTGCTAGAGACACTTGCTGAAACAGTGGCGAACGATTTGTTAACCACCTATAAAGGGTTGGTAGAAGGCTGCCGAGTAGAAGTAATTAAACCAGATCCACCGATTCCTGGTCATTATAAGGAAGTTTCGGTGGAAATAACAAGAGGTCGATTCTCATGAATACGGCCTTTTTATCATTAGGAACAAACATGGGAGATCGAGAAGGAAATCTTCGAGAGGCGCTTCGTTTGTTAACCAAAACAGATCATCTGCATGTGAAGAAGATGTCGTCTATTTATGAAACAGCACCAGTCGGGTATTTAGATCAAGGATCTTTTTTAAATTGTGTCGTGCAAGTAGAGTGTGAACAATCAGCAGATGAGTTGCTTGAAATCTGTATGCAAGTGGAACAAACGCTGGGACGAGTACGGGATATCCGGTGGGGTCCTCGGTGCATAGACCTTGACATCTTACTATTTAATCACGACAATATAGAGTCGGAGAAACTGATAATTCCTCATCCGAGGATGCACGAGCGAGGATTTGTTTTAGTTCCACTTGTCGAAATCGATCCTCAAGGTGTTCATCCTGTCTTACAACGATCGTTGCAAGACTTAGTGAAGCAACAGAGAGAAGGCATACAACTATGGAAGCAAGTCGAATCGGTCGAAGAATTCGTGCATTTCGGAAATTAAAAAATATAAAACAGACAGATTTTTCAAAAGAACTAGGAATATCTGTTTCCGTTTTTGGTCAAATCGAACGCGGAGAGCGATCCGCATCAGCGGAACAACTGCAGCATATGGCAACGTTTTTTCAAATAGATGTAGCAGAGTTAATGGGAACAGTATCATCAACTGGAAAGGAGGAAGAGTCATGACAACTGCAACAAAAAAGCCGTTTCAAATAGGGAACCACGTGATGGATAACCGGGTTGTGTTAGCTCCGATGGCAGGTATATGTAATTCGGCATTCCGACTTACGGTGAAAGAATTTGGTGCTGGCCTCGTGTATGCGGAAATGATCAGTGATAAAGGGATTGTTCAAAAAAACGAGAAAACATTGAGTATGTTATATATCGATGAACGGGAAAATCCATTATCGTTACAAATTTTTGGCGGAGATAAGGAGAATCTTGTCGAGGCGGCGAAATACGTGGATCAACATACAAGTGCCGATATTATCGATATTAATATGGGTTGTCCTGTATCAAAAATCATTAAATGCGAAGCTGGGGCAAAGTGGTTATTAGATCCGGATAAAATTTACGAAATGGTAGCAGCTGTTGTAGATGCCGTCGATAAACCTGTCAGCGTCAAAATGAGAACAGGCTGGGATGAAGAGCATATCTTCGCGATAAAAAATGCACAAGCGGTAGAACGAGCTGGCGGTGCAGCGATTGCTATGCACGGTAGAACCCGTGTTCAAATGTATGAAGGAAAAGCGGATTGGGACATTATTCGCCAAGTAAAAGAAAACGTATCCATTCCGGTGATCGGGAATGGGGATGTTGAAACACCTCAAGATGCGAAACGTATGTTAGATGAAACAGGCGTAGACGGTGTAATGATTGGAAGAGCGGCACTAGGAGATCCGTGGATGATTTACCGAACAGTCGAGTACCTAGAATCTGGAGAGTTAAAACCAGAGCCAACCGTCCAAGAAAAGATCGACATTTGCTTGTTGCATTTTGACCGCTTAGTCGCATTGAAAGGCGAAAAAGTGGCTGTGCGTGAAATGCGAAAGCATGCTTCGTGGTATTTAAAGGGAGTTCGGGGAAATGGTATTGCTCGTAATTTCATTAACCAAACCGAATCAGCTATTGAATTAAAGGACTATTTAAATGAATTTGCACGTCTTCATTCAGAGGGATCTCGTGCACTAGAAGCAAGTGTAATGTAAGTTTGGGCTACCATGAATTGTGGTAGCTTTTGTCTTGTCCGAAAAAATTGTGTACAATGAGAAGATTATGAATGAAAGAAGCGGTACCGCTTAAGAGGAGTGAAGGATAATGTCACATTTAGATGAATTAAATGATCAACTTTTGGTGAGACGTCAAAAGATGAAAGATATACAAGAAACTGGAATGGACCCATTCGGAGGCAGATTCGAGCGTTCTCATCTATCGGATGCGATTAAAAAAGAATACGAAAACTATTCAAAAGAGCAACTAGACGAAGAGTCACATGTGGTCACAATTGCTGGCCGTATTATGACAAAACGCGGAAAAGGGAAAGCGGGATTTGCGCACATTCAAGACTTTGGCGGACAAATTCAACTTTACGTACGTAAAGATGCAATTGGCGAAGATGCATACGCGCTTTTCAATAGTGCAGATCTTGGGGACATCGTAGGGGTTACTGGAACGGTATTCCGTACGCAAGTAGGAGAGCTTTCTGTAAAAGCGACTACGTTTACGTTTTTAACGAAATCGCTTCGCCCAATGCCTGAAAAATTCCACGGATTAAAAGATGTGGAACAGCGGTATCGTCAACGTTACTTGGATTTGATGACAAGTGACGACAGTAAACGGACGTTTATTACTCGTAGTAAAATTATACAATCGATGCGCCGTTACTTAGATAACCAAGGGTATCTAGAAGTGGAAACACCACTCATGCACTCGATTGCAGGTGGAGCAGCAGCACGCCCATTCGTTACCCATCACAATGCATTAGATATGACCTTATACATGCGTATTGCGATTGAGCTTCATTTGAAACGCTTAATCGTTGGTGGATTAGAAAAAGTCTATGAGATTGGGCGAGTGTTCCGTAATGAAGGAATCTCCACGCGCCACAATCCAGAATTTACAATGTTAGAGCTATATGCTGCATATGCGGATTACAACGACATTATGGAATTAACGGAGAATGTCATTTCACACGTCGCGCAAGATGTACTAGGTACAACGACGGTGAAATACGGAGAAGACGAAATTGATTTGTCTCCAGGCTGGAAACGAGTTCATATGGCAGATGCAGTCAAAGAAGCAACTGGTGTAGATTTCTGGACGGAAATGACGAAAGAAGAAGCGCATGCATTAGCAAAAGAGCATGGTATTGATGTGAAGGACTCTATGGAAGTTGGCCATATTTTAAATGAATTCTTTGAACAAAAAGTTGAAGAAACGCTTGTTCAACCAACTTTCGTTTATGGTCATCCAGTAGAAATTTCTCCATTAGCGAAGAAAAATCCAGAAGATCCTCGCTTTACCGATCGATTTGAATTATTCATTGTTCGTCGAGAGCATGCGAATGCCTTTACGGAATTAAATGATCCAATTGATCAACGTGAGCGTTTCGAAGCGCAGTTAGTGGAGAAAGAAGCAGGTAATGACGAAGCGCACGAGATGGATGATGATTTCATCGAAGCGTTAGAATACGGAATGCCTCCAACAGGTGGGCTAGGAATCGGAATTGACCGATTGATTATGTTGCTTACGAATTCCCCATCAATTCGTGATGTACTATTATTCCCGCAAATGAGACATAGAGATTAAATGAGGAAGAGGCTGGGACAAATGTATGGTTTGTCCCAGCCTCATTTTTCTTTTGGAAATAAAAGTGTCAAAGAATGAAACGTAGCATGCTGGGCGGATTTCGGAAAAATAAATTTAATTGTCTTACTTTTTGAAAAGGACTTGCTCGCTGAAAAGTATGGTGATATAGTAATCAAGTTGCTTCGAAACGAAGTAATGAATGACACAAAATAGTAAACTTAATCGTTGACAACAAAAACGAAAGTTGCTATTATATAAAAGTTGCTGTCACGAGCTGACAAGTAACAAACTGAACCTTGAAAACTGAACAGCAAAACGTTAACTATAAACGTTTGTCGGTAACCGACCTCCGTCGGAGCCACAAACAAAACTGGAACAGCAATGTTCCTTTTAAATGGACATCATTAAGATGCCAGCAAACAGCATGAGCAATCATGCTCTCTATGATGGAGAGTTTGATCCTGGCTCAGGACGAACGCTGGCGGCGTGCCTAATACATGCAAGTCGAGCGGAAAGAAGAAGAAGCTTGCTTCTTCTGATTTTAGCGGCGGACGGGTGAGTAACACGTGGGCAACCTGCCCTGTAGATTGGGATAACTCCGGGAAACCGGGGCTAATACCGAATAATCCTTCGGATTTCATGGTCTGAAGTTGAAAGACGGTTTCGGCTGTCACTACAGGATGGGCCCGCGGCGCATTAGCTAGTTGGTAGGGTAACGGCCTACCAAGGCGACGATGCGTAGCCGACCTGAGAGGGTGATCGGCCACACTGGGACTGAGACACGGCCCAGACTCCTACGGGAGGCAGCAGTAGGGAATCTTCCACAATGGACGAAAGTCTGATGGAGCAACGCCGCGTGAGTGAAGAAGGTTTTCGGATCGTAAAACTCTGTTGTGAGGGAAGAACAGGTAGGGGAGTAACTGTCCTTACTATGACGGTACCTCATTAGAAAGCCACGGCTAACTACGTGCCAGCAGCCGCGGTAATACGTAGGTGGCAAGCGTTGTCCGGAATTATTGGGCGTAAAGCGCGCGCAGGCGGTCCTTTAAGTCTGATGTGAAAGCCCACGGCTCAACCGTGGAGGGTCATTGGAAACTGGAGGACTTGAGTGCAGAAGAGGAAAGCGGAATTCCACGTGTAGCGGTGAAATGCGTAGAGATGTGGAGGAACACCAGTGGCGAAGGCGGCTTTCTGGTCTGTAACTGACGCTGAGGCGCGAAAGCGTGGGGAGCAAACAGGATTAGATACCCTGGTAGTCCACGCCGTAAACGATGAGTGCTAAGTGTTAGGGGGTTTCCGCCCCTTAGTGCTGCAGCTAACGCATTAAGCACTCCGCCTGGGGAGTACGGCCGCAAGGCTGAAACTCAAAGGAATTGACGGGGGCCCGCACAAGCGGTGGAGCATGTGGTTTAATTCGAAGCAACGCGAAGAACCTTACCAGGTCTTGACATCCCACTGACCGGCATAGAGATATGCTTTTCCCTTCGGGGACAGTGGTGACAGGTGGTGCATGGTTGTCGTCAGCTCGTGTCGTGAGATGTTGGGTTAAGTCCCGCAACGAGCGCAACCCTTGATCTTAGTTGCCAGCATTTAGTTGGGCACTCTAAGGTGACTGCCGGTGACAAACCGGAGGAAGGTGGGGATGACGTCAAATCATCATGCCCCTTATGACCTGGGCTACACACGTGCTACAATGGACGGTACAAAGGGTTGCGAACCCGCGAGGGGGAGCTAATCCCATAAAACCGTTCTCAGTTCGGATTGTAGGCTGCAACTCGCCTACATGAAGCCGGAATCGCTAGTAATCGCGGATCAGCATGCCGCGGTGAATACGTTCCCGGGCCTTGTACACACCGCCCGTCACACCACGAGAGTTTGTAACACCCGAAGTCGGTGAGGTAACCTTTTGGAGCCAGCCGCCGAAGGTGGGACAGATGATTGGGGTGAAGTCGTAACAAGGTAGCCGTATCGGAAGGTGCGGCTGGATCACCTCCTTTCTAAGGATAATTACGGAAGATGAACCTTCGGTTCATCGGTTAACGTTTTGCGTTCAGTTTTGAAGGTTCACAAGAAAAGCGGAATGAGGCATGATAGGCCGACTACCACTTTGGACCTGCGACTGCGTCATCTTGATGACGAGGGAGTAGGGAAAAGAGGTTGCGGACTGCCGAGTGAGCTAAACAGTGAAAACTTCAAACTTGTTCTTTGAAAACTGGATAAAACGACATTGAAAGCAACACATTGTAAGTAAGATTCAAGGTAAACAGTTTTTAAACTGTTTCCATGCAAGGCTTATTAACGGTTAAGTTAATAAGGGCGCACGGTGAATGCCTTGGCACTAGGAGCCGAAGAAGGACGGTACGAACACCGATATGCCTCGGGGAGCTGTAAGTAAGCATTGATCCGGGGATTTCCGAATGGGGAAACCCACTGTTTTTAATCGAGCAGTACGTTTACGTGAATTCATAGCGTAATCGAGGCACACCCAGGGAACTGAAACATCTAAGTACCTGGAGGAAGAGAAAGAAAAATCGATTCCCTGAGTAGCGGCGAGCGAAACGGGAAGAGCCCAAACCAAGAGGCTTGCCTCTTGGGGTTGTAGGACACTCAATACGGAGTTACAAAAGAACGGGGTAGGCGAAGCGATCTGGAAAGGTCCGCGAAACAAGGTAACAGCCCTGTAGTCGAAAGTTCGTTCTCTCCTGAGTGGATCCTGAGTACGGCGGAACACGTGAAATTCCGTCGGAATCCGGGAGGACCATCTCCCAAGGCTAAATACTCCCTAGTGACCGATAGTGAACCAGTACCGTGAGGGAAAGGTGAAAAGCACCCCGGAAGGGGAGTGAAAAAGATCCTGAAACCGTGTGCCTACAAGTAGTTAGAGCCCGTTAATGGGTGATAGCGTGCCTTTTGTAGAATGAACCGGCGAGTTACGATTGCGTGCAAGGTTAAGCTGAGAAGGCGGAGCCGTAGCGAAAGCGAGTCTGAATAGGGCGAATGAGTACGTAGTTGTAGACCCGAAACCAGGTGATCTACCCATGTCCAGGGTGAAGGTAAGGTAACACTTACTGGAGGCCCGAACCCACGCATGTTGAAAAATGCGGGGATGAGGTGTGGGTAGCGGAGAAATTCCAATCGAACCTGGAGATAGCTGGTTCTCTCCGAAATAGCTTTAGGGCTAGCCTCAAACGTGAGAATCCTGGAGGTAGAGCACTGTTTGGACTAGGGGCCCATCCCGGGTTACCGAATTCAGACAAACTCCGAATGCCAGAGATTTATGTTTGGGAGTCAGACTGCGAGTGATAAGATCCGTAGTCAAGAGGGAAACAGCCCAGACCACCAGCTAAGGTCCCCAAGTAATTGTTAAGTGGAAAAGGATGTGGCGTTGCTTAGACAACCAGGATGTTGGCTTAGAAGCAGCCATCATTTAAAGAGTGCGTAATAGCTCACTGGTCGAGTGACGCTGCGCCGAAAATGTATCGGGGCTAAACAATTCACCGAAGCTGTGGATTGACACCGTAGGTGTCAGTGGTAGGAGAGCGTTCTAAGGGCGTTGAAGCTAGACCGGAAGGACTGGTGGAGCGCTTAGAAGTGAGAATGCCGGTATGAGTAGCGAAAGACGGGTGAGAATCCCGTCCACCGAATGACTAAGGTTTCCTGAGGAAGGCTCGTCCGCTCAGGGTTAGTCGGGACCTAAGTCGAGGCCGATAGGCGTAGACGATGGACAACAGGTTGATATTCCTGTACCACCTCCCCGCCGTTTGAGTAATGGGGGGACGCAGTAGGATAGGGTAAGCGTGCCGTTGGTTGTGCACGTTCAAGCAGTGAGATGTGGAATGAGGCAAATCCCGTTCCTATAACATTGAGCTGTGATGACAAGGACCACTTGGTCTGGAGTTCCTGATTTCACACTGCCAAGAAAAGCCTCTAACGAGGCGGGAGGTGCCCGTACCGCAAACCGACACAGGTAGTCGAGGAGAGAATCCTAAGGTGATCGAGAGAACTCTCGTTAAGGAACTCGGCAAAATGACCCCGTAACTTCGGGAGAAGGGGTGCTCTATTAGGGTGTTAAAGCCCGAGAGAGCCGCAGTGAATAGGCCCAGGCGACTGTTTAGCAAAAACACAGGTCTCTGCAAAACCGTAAGGTGACGTATAGGGGCTGACGCCTGCCCGGTGCTGGAAGGTTAAGAGGAGTGCTTAGCGCAAGCGAAGGTGCGAATTGAAGCCCCAGTAAACGGCGGCCGTAACTATAACGGTCCTAAGGTAGCGAAATTCCTTGTCGGGTAAGTTCCGACCCGCACGAAAGGCGTAACGATCTGGGCACTGTCTCAACGAGAGACTCGGTGAAATTATAGTACCTGTGAAGATGCAGGTTACCCGCGACAGGACGGAAAGACCCCGTGGAGCTTTACTGTAGCCTGATATGGAATTTTGGTACAACTTGTACAGGATAGGTAGGAGCCTAAGAGCCCGGAGCGCCAGCTTCGGAGGAGGCGTCGGTGGGATACTACCCTGGTTGTATTGAACTTCTAACCCATACCCGTAAGCCGGGTAGGAGACAGTGTCAGGCGGGCAGTTTGACTGGGGCGGTCGCCTCCTAAAGTGTAACGGAGGCGCCCAAAGGTTCCCTCAGAATGGTTGGAAATCATTCGTAGAGTGTAAAGGCAGAAGGGAGCTTGACTGCGAGACCTACAAGTCGAGCAGGGTCGAAAGACGGGCTTAGTGATCCGGTGGTTCCGCATGGAAGGGCCATCGCTCAACGGATAAAAGCTACCCCGGGGATAACAGGCTTATCTCCCCCAAGAGTCCACATCGACGGGGAGGTTTGGCACCTCGATGTCGGCTCATCGCATCCTGGGGCTGTAGTCGGTCCCAAGGGTTGGGCTGTTCGCCCATTAAAGCGGTACGCGAGCTGGGTTCAGAACGTCGTGAGACAGTTCGGTCCCTATCCGTCGTGGGCGTAGGAAATTTGAGAGGAGCTGTCCTTAGTACGAGAGGACCGGGATGGACACACCGCTGGTGTACCAGTTGTTCTGCCAAGAGCATCGCTGGGTAGCTATGTGTGGACGGGATAAGTGCTGAAAGCATCTAAGCATGAAGCCCCCCTCAAGATGAGATTTCCCATTACGCAAGTAAGTAAGATCCCTCA
>NZ_CP032418.1:0-10000 GCF_003595195.1 Paenisporosarcina cavernae | reverse complement strand
TAAGTTAATAAGGGCGCACGGTGAATGCCTTGGCACTAGGAGCCGAAGAAGGACGGTACGAACACCGATATGCCTCGGGGAGCTGTAAGTAAGCATTGATCCGGGGATTTCCGAATGGGGAAACCCACTGTTTTTAATCGAGCAGTACGTTTACGTGAATTCATAGCGTAATCGAGGCACACCCAGGGAACTGAAACATCTAAGTACCTGGAGGAAGAGAAAGAAAAATCGATTCCCTGAGTAGCGGCGAGCGAAACGGGAAGAGCCCAAACCAAGAGGCTTGCCTCTTGGGGTTGTAGGACACTCAATACGGAGTTACAAAAGAACGGGGTAGGCGAAGCGATCTGGAAAGGTCCGCGAAACAAGGTAACAGCCCTGTAGTCGAAAGTTCGTTCTCTCCTGAGTGGATCCTGAGTACGGCGGAACACGTGAAATTCCGTCGGAATCCGGGAGGACCATCTCCCAAGGCTAAATACTCCCTAGTGACCGATAGTGAACCAGTACCGTGAGGGAAAGGTGAAAAGCACCCCGGAAGGGGAGTGAAAAAGATCCTGAAACCGTGTGCCTACAAGTAGTTAGAGCCCGTTAATGGTGATAGCGTGCCTTTTGTAGAATGAACCGGCGAGTTACGATTGCGTGCAAGGTTAAGCTGAGAAGGCGGAGCCGTAGCGAAAGCGAGTCTGAATAGGGCGAATGAGTACGTAGTTGTAGACCCGAAACCAGGTGATCTACCCATGTCCAGGGTGAAGGTAAGGTAACACTTACTGGAGGCCCGAACCCACGCATGTTGAAAAATGCGGGGATGAGGTGTGGGTAGCGGAGAAATTCCAATCGAACCTGGAGATAGCTGGTTCTCTCCGAAATAGCTTTAGGGCTAGCCTCAAACGTGAGAATCCTGGAGGTAGAGCACTGTTTGGACTAGGGGCCCATCCCGGTTACCGAATTCACAAACTCCGAATGCCAGAGATTTATGTTTGGGAGTCAGACTGCGAGTGATAAGATCCGTAGTCAAGAGGGAAACAGCCCAGACCACCAGCTAAGGTCCCCAAGTAATTGTTAAGTGGAAAAGGATGTGGCGTTGCTTAGACAACCAGGATGTTGGCTTAGAAGCAGCCATCATTTAAAGAGTGCGTAATAGCTCACTGGTCGAGTGACGCTGCGCCGAAAATGTATCGGGCTAAACAATTCACCGAAGCTGTGGATTGACACCGTAGGTGTCAGTGGTAGGAGAGCGTTCTAAGGGCGTTGAAGCTAGACCGGAAGGACTGGTGGAGCGCTTAGAAGTGAGAATGCCGGTATGAGTAGCGAAAGACGGGTGAGAATCCCGTCCACCGAATGACTAAGGTTTCCTGAGGAAGGCTCGTCCGCTCAGGGTTAGTCGGGACCTAAGTCGAGGCCGATAGGCGTAGACGATGGACAACAGGTTGATATTCCTGTACCACCTCCCCGCCGTTTGAGTAATGGGGGGACGCAGTAGGATAGGGTAAGCGTGCCGTTGGTTGTGCACGTTCAAGCAGTGAGATGTGGAATGAGGCAAATCCCGTTCCTATAACATTGAGCTGTGATGACAAGGACACTTGGTCTGGAGTTCCTGATTTCACACTGCCAAGAAAAGCCTCTAACGAGGCGGGAGGTGCCCGTACCGCAAACCGACACAGGTAGTCGAGGAGAGAATCCTAAGGTGATCGAGAGAACTCTCGTTAAGGAACTCGGCAAAATGACCCCGTAACTTCGGGAGAAGGGGTGCTCTATTAGGGTGTTAAAGCCCGAGAGAGCCGCAGTGAATAGGCCCAGGCGACTGTTTAGCAAAAACACAGGTCTCTGCAAAACCGTAAGGTGACGTATAGGGGCTGACGCCTGCCCGGTGCTGGAAGGTTAAGAGGAGTGCTTAGCGCAAGCGAAGGTGCGAATTGAAGCCCCAGTAAACGGCGGCCGTAACTATAACGGTCCTAAGGTAGCGAAATTCCTTGTCGGGTAAGTTCCGACCCGCACGAAAGGCGTAACGATCTGGGCACTGTCTCAACGAGAGACTCGGTGAAATTATAGTACCTGTGAAGATGCAGGTTACCGCGACAGGACGGAAAGACCCCGTGGAGCTTTACTGTAGCCTGATATGGAATTTTGGTACAACTTGTACAGGATAGGTAGGAGCCTAAGAGCCCGGAGCGCCAGCTTCGGAGGAGGCGTCGGTGGGATACTACCCTGGTTGTATTGAACTTCTAACCCATACCCGTAAGCCGGGTAGGAGACAGTGTCAGGCGGGCAGTTTGACTGGGGCGGTCGCCTCCTAAAGTGTAACGGAGGCGCCCAAAGGTTCCCTCAGAATGGTTGGAAATCATTCGTAGAGTGTAAAGGCAGAAGGGAGCTTGACTGCGAGACCTACAAGTCGAGCAGGGTCGAAAGACGGGCTTAGTGATCCGGTGGTTCCGCATGGAAGGGCCATCGCTCAACGGATAAAAGCTACCCGGGGATAACAGGCTTATCCCCCAAGAGTCCACATCGACGGGGAGGTTTGGCACCTCGATGTCGGCTCATCGCATCCTGGGGCTGTAGTCGGTCCCAAGGGTTGGGCTGTTCGCCCATTAAAGCGGTACGCGAGCTGGGTTCAGAACGTCGTGAGACAGTTCGGTCCCTATCCGTCGTGGGCGTAGGAAATTTGAGAGGAGCTGTCCTTAGTACGAGAGGACCGGGATGGACACACCGCTGGTGTACCAGTTGTTCTGCCAAGAGCATCGCTGGGTAGCTATGTGTGGACGGGATAAGTGCTGAAAGCATCTAAGCATGAAGCCCCCCTCAAGATGAGATTTCCCATTACGCAAGTAAGTAAGATCCCTCAAAGACGATGAGGTAGATAGGTTCGAGGTGGAAGCGTGGCGACACGTGCAGCTGACGAATACTAATCGATCGAGGACTTAACCAAAACGAGTGGAACGTCGCAAGACGTTTCCACCGAACGTGTTCTTTCAATGACGTTTATCCAGTTTTGATGGAATAAGAATTCTTCGTTTTCTTTCAGAAGATACTTGTAATACTCGAAGAGTTGTTATAATAAATCTTGTCCCATTTTAATAAGGTCTAGTGATTATGGCAAAGAGGTCACACCCGTTCCCATACCGAACACGGAAGTTAAGCTCTTTAGCGCCGATGGTAGTTGGGGGTTTCCCCCTGTGAGAGTAGGACGTCGCTAGGCTTTATCATTTTTATACATAGTCGGAGGATTAGCTCAGCTGGGAGAGCACCTGCCTTACAAGCAGGGGGTCGGCGGTTCGATCCCGTCATCCTCCACCATTTTTATGCCGGTGTAGCTCAGTTGGTAGAGCAACTGACTTGTAATCAGTAGGTCGTGGGTTCGACTCCTATCGCCGGCACCACTTTTAGAGCCATTAGCTCAGTTGGTAGAGCATCTGACTTTTAATCAGAGGGTCGAAGGTTCGAGTCCTTCATGGCTCACCATTATTTTAATATGCGGGTGTGGCGGAACTGGCAGACGCACTAGACTTAGGATCTAGCGCCGCAAGGCGTGGGGGTTCGACTCCCTTCACCCGCACTCTTAAAATACTTATTAGCGGAAGTAGTTCAGTGGTAGAACACCACCTTGCCAAGGTGGGGGTCGCGAGTTCGAACCTCGTCTTCCGCTCCACAATTCTTTCGACATACATCCCTGCCGGGGTGGCGGAACTGGCAGACGCACAGGACTTAAAATCCTGCGGTAGGTGACTACCGTACCGGTTCGATTCCGGTCCTCGGCACCATTTTTACCCTTAATTTCATATGCGCCCGTAGCTCAATTGGATAGAGTACTTGACTACGAATCAAGCGGTTAGAGGTTCGAGTCCTCTCGGGCGCGCCATATTATTTAAATAAATCGGGAAGTAGCTCAGCTTGGTAGAGCACTTGGTTTGGGACCAAGGGGTCGCAGGTTCGAATCCTGTCTTCCCGACCAGTTTATTTTCCCTTAATGGGGCCTTAGCTCAGCTGGGAGAGCGCCTGCCTTGCACGCAGGAGGTCAGCGGTTCGATCCCGCTAGGCCGCCAGGATCTTATAGTTATAAAGTTGGTGGAGCTAGCGGGATCGAACCGCTGACCTCCTGCGTGCAAGGCAGGCGCTCTCCCAGCTGAGCTAAGGCCCCATTAAGGGAAAATAAACTGGTCGGGAAGACAGGATTCGAACCTGCGACCCCTTGGTCCCAAACCAAGTGCTCTACCAAGCTGAGCTACTTCCCGATTTATTTAAATAATATGGCGCGCCCGAGAGGACTCGAACCTCTAACCGCTTGATTCGTAGTCAAGTACTCTATCCAATTGAGCTACGGGCGCATATGAAATTAAGGGTAAAAATGGTGCCGAGGACCGGAATCGAACCGGTACGGTAGTCACCTACCGCAGGATTTTAAGTCCTGTGCGTCTGCCAGTTCCGCCACCCCGGCAGGGATGTATGTCGAAAGAATTGTGGAGCGGAAGACGAGGTTCGAACTCGCGACCCCCACCTTGGCAAGGTGGTGTTCTACCACTGAACTACTTCCGCTAATAAGTATTTTAAGAGTGCGGGTGAAGGGAGTCGAACCCCCACGCCTTGCGGCGCTAGATCCTAAGTCTAGTGCGTCTGCCAGTTCCGCCACACCCGCATATTAAAATAATGGTGAGCCATGAAGGACTCGAACCTTCGACCCTCTGATTAAAAGTCAGATGCTCTACCAACTGAGCTAATGGCTCTAAAAGTGGTGCCGGCGATAGGAGTCGAACCCACGACCTACTGATTACAAGTCAGTTGCTCTACCAACTGAGCTACACCGGCATAAAAATGGTGGAGGATGACGGGATCGAACCGCCGACCCCCTGCTTGTAAGGCAGGTGCTCTCCCAGCTGAGCTAATCCTCCGACTATGTATAAAAATGATAAAGCCTAGCGACGTCCTACTCTCACAGGGGGAAACCCCCAACTACCATCGGCGCTAAAGAGCTTAACTTCCGTGTTCGGTATGGGAACGGGTGTGACCTCTTTGCCATAATCACTAGACCTTATTAAAATGGGACAAGATTTATTATAACAACTCTTTCGAGTATTACAAGTATCTTCTGAAAAGAAAACGAAGAATTCTTATTCCATCAAAACTGGATAAACGTCATTGAAAGAACACGTTCGGTGGAAACGTCTTGCGACGTTCCACTCGTTTTGGTTAAGTCCTCGATCGATTAGTATTCGTCAGCTGCACGTGTCGCCACGCTTCCACCTCGAACCTATCTACCTCATCGTCTTTGAGGGATCTTACTTACTTGCGTAATGGGAAATCTCATCTTGAGGGGGGCTTCATGCTTAGATGCTTTCAGCACTTATCCCGTCCACACATAGCTACCCAGCGATGCTCTTGGCAGAACAACTGGTACACCAGCGGTGTGTCCATCCCGGTCCTCTCGTACTAAGGACAGCTCCTCTCAAATTTCCTACGCCCACGACGGATAGGGACCGAACTGTCTCACGACGTTCTGAACCCAGCTCGCGTACCGCTTTAATGGGCGAACAGCCCAACCCTTGGGACCGACTACAGCCCCAGGATGCGATGAGCCGACATCGAGGTGCCAAACCTCCCCGTCGATGTGGACTCTTGGGGGAGATAAGCCTGTTATCCCCGGGGTAGCTTTTATCCGTTGAGCGATGGCCCTTCCATGCGGAACCACCGGATCACTAAGCCCGTCTTTCGACCCTGCTCGACTTGTAGGTCTCGCAGTCAAGCTCCCTTCTGCCTTTACACTCTACGAATGATTTCCAACCATTCTGAGGGAACCTTTGGGCGCCTCCGTTACACTTTAGGAGGCGACCGCCCCAGTCAAACTGCCCGCCTGACACTGTCTCCTACCCGGCTTACGGGTATGGGTTAGAAGTTCAATACAACCAGGGTAGTATCCCACCGACGCCTCCTCCGAAGCTGGCGCTCCGGGCTCTTAGGCTCCTACCTATCCTGTACAAGTTGTACCAAAATTCCATATCAGGCTACAGTAAAGCTCCACGGGGTCTTTCCGTCCTGTCGCGGGTAACCTGCATCTTCACAGGTACTATAATTTCACCGAGTCTCTCGTTGAGACAGTGCCCAGATCGTTACGCCTTTCGTGCGGGTCGGAACTTACCCGACAAGGAATTTCGCTACCTTAGGACCGTTATAGTTACGGCCGCCGTTTACTGGGGCTTCAATTCGCACCTTCGCTTGCGCTAAGCACTCCTCTTAACCTTCCAGCACCGGGCAGGCGTCAGCCCCTATACGTCACCTTACGGTTTTGCAGAGACCTGTGTTTTTGCTAAACAGTCGCCTGGGCCTATTCACTGCGGCTCTCTCGGGCTTTAACACCCTAATAGAGCACCCCTTCTCCCGAAGTTACGGGGTCATTTTGCCGAGTTCCTTAACGAGAGTTCTCTCGATCACCTTAGGATTCTCTCCTCGACTACCTGTGTCGGTTTGCGGTACGGGCACCTCCCGCCTCGTTAGAGGCTTTTCTTGGCAGTGTGAAATCAGGAACTCCAGACCAAGTGGTCCTTGTCATCACAGCTCAATGTTATAGGAACGGGATTTGCCTCATTCCACATCTCACTGCTTGAACGTGCACAACCAACGGCACGCTTACCCTATCCTACTGCGTCCCCCCATTACTCAAACGGCGGGGAGGTGGTACAGGAATATCAACCTGTTGTCCATCGTCTACGCCTATCGGCCTCGACTTAGGTCCCGACTAACCCTGAGCGGACGAGCCTTCCTCAGGAAACCTTAGTCATTCGGTGGACGGGATTCTCACCCGTCTTTCGCTACTCATACCGGCATTCTCACTTCTAAGCGCTCCACCAGTCCTTCCGGTCTAGCTTCAACGCCCTTAGAACGCTCTCCTACCACTGACACCTACGGTGTCAATCCACAGCTTCGGTGAATTGTTTAGCCCCGATACATTTTCGGCGCAGCGTCACTCGACCAGTGAGCTATTACGCACTCTTTAAATGATGGCTGCTTCTAAGCCAACATCCTGGTTGTCTAAGCAACGCCACATCCTTTTCCACTTAACAATTACTTGGGGACCTTAGCTGGTGGTCTGGGCTGTTTCCCTCTTGACTACGGATCTTATCACTCGCAGTCTGACTCCCAAACATAAATCTCTGGCATTCGGAGTTTGTCTGAATTCGGTAACCCGGGATGGGCCCCTAGTCCAAACAGTGCTCTACCTCCAGGATTCTCACGTTTGAGGCTAGCCCTAAAGCTATTTCGGAGAGAACCAGCTATCTCCAGGTTCGATTGGAATTTCTCCGCTACCCACACCTCATCCCCGCATTTTTCAACATGCGTGGGTTCGGGCCTCCAGTAAGTGTTACCTTACCTTCACCCTGGACATGGGTAGATCACCTGGTTTCGGGTCTACAACTACGTACTCATTCGCCCTATTCAGACTCGCTTTCGCTACGGCTCCGCCTTCTCAGCTTAACCTTGCACGCAATCGTAACTCGCCGGTTCATTCTACAAAAGGCACGCTATCACCCATTAACGGGCTCTAACTACTTGTAGGCACACGGTTTCAGGATCTTTTTCACTCCCCTTCCGGGGTGCTTTTCACCTTTCCCTCACGGTACTGGTTCACTATCGGTCACTAGGGAGTATTTAGCCTTGGGAGATGGTCCTCCCGGATTCCGACGGAATTTCACGTGTTCCGCCGTACTCAGGATCCACTCAGGAGAGAACGAACTTTCGACTACAGGGCTGTTACCTTGTTTCGCGGACCTTTCCAGATCGCTTCGCCTACCCCGTTCTTTTGTAACTCCGTATTGAGTGTCCTACAACCCCAAGAGGCAAGCCTCTTGGTTTGGGCTCTTCCCGTTTCGCTCGCCGCTACTCAGGGAATCGATTTTTCTTTCTCTTCCTCCAGGTACTTAGATGTTTCAGTTCCCTGGGTGTGCCTCGATTACGCTATGAATTCACGTAAACGTACTGCTCGATTAAAAACAGTGGGTTTCCCCATTCGGAAATCCCCGGATCAATGCTTACTTACAGCTCCCCGAGGCATATCGGTGTTCGTACCGTCCTTCTTCGGCTCCTAGTGCCAAGGCATTCACCGTGCGCCCTTATTAACTTAACCGTTAATAAGCCTTGCATGGAAACAGTTCAAAACTGTTTACCTTGAATCTTACTTACAATGTGTTGCTTTCAATGTCGTTTTATCCAGTTTTCAAGAACAAGTTTGAAGTTTTCACTGTCTAGCTCACTCGGCAGTCCGCAACCTCTTTTCCCTACTCCCTCGTCATCAAGATGACGCAGTCGCAGGTCCAAAGTGGTAGTCGGCCTATCATGCCTCATTCCGCTTTTCTTGTGAACCTTCAAAACTGAACGCAAAACGTTAACCGATGAACCGAAGGTTCATCTTCCGTAATTATCCTTAGAAAGGAGGTGATCCAGCCGCACCTTCCGATACGGCTACCTTGTTACGACTTCACCCCCAATCATCTGTCCCACCTTCGGCGGCTGGCTCCAAAAGGTTACCTCACCGACTTCGGGTGTTACAAACTCTCGTGGTGTGACGGGCGGTGTGTACAAGGCCCGGGAACGTATTCACCGCGGCATGCTGATCCGCGATTACTAGCGATTCCGGCTTCATGTAGGCGAGTTGCAGCCTACAATCCGAACTGAGAACGGTTTTATGGGATTAGCTCCCCCTCGCGGGTTCGCAACCCTTTGTACCGTCCATTGTAGCACGTGTGTAGCCCAGGTCATAAGGGGCATGATGATTTGACGTCATCCCCACCTTCCTCCGGTTTGTCACCGGCAGTCACCTTAGAGTGCCCAACTAAATGCTGGCAACTAAGATCAAGGGTTGCGCTCGTTGCGGACTTAACCCAACATCTCACGACACGAGCTGACGACAACCATGCACCACCTGTCACCACTGTCCCGAAGGGAAAAGCATATCTCTATGCCGGTCAGTGGGATGTCAAGACCTGGTAAGGTTCTTCGCGTTGCTTCGAATTAAACCACATGCTCCACCGCTTGTGCGGGCCCCCGTCAATTCCTTTGAGTTTCAGCCTTGCGGCCGTACTCCCCAGGCGGAGTGCTTAATGCGTTAGCTGCAGCACTAAGGGGCGGAAACCCCCTAACACTTAGCACTCATCGTTTACGGCGTGGACTACCAGGGTATCTAATCCTGTTTGCTCCCACGCTTTCGCGCTCAGCGTCAGTTACAGACCAGAAAGCCGCCTTCGCCACTGGTGTTCCTCCACATCTCTACGCATTTCACCGCTACACGTGGAATTCCGCTTTCCTCTTCTGCACTCAAGTCCTCCAGTTTCCCAATGACCCTCCACGGTTGAGCCGTGGGCTTTCACATCAGACTTAAAGGACCGCCTGCGCGCGCTTTACGCCCAATAATTCCGGACAACGCTTGCCACCTACGTATTACCGCGGCTCTGGCACGTAGTTAGCCGTGGCTTTCTAATGAGGTACCGTCATAGTAAGGACAGTTACTCCCTACCTGTTCTTCCCTCACAACAGAGTTTTACGATCCGAAAACCTTCTTCACTCACGCGGCGTTGCTCCATCAGACTTTCGTCCATTGTGGAAGATTCCCTACTGCTGCCTCCCGTAGGAGTCTGGGCCGTGTCTCAGTCCCAGTGTGGCCGATCACCCTCTCAGGTCGGCTACGCATCGTCGCCTTGGTAGGCCGTTACCCTACCAACTAGCTAATGCGCCGCGGGCCCATCCTGTAGTGACAGCCGAAACCGTCTTTCAACTTCAAATCATGAAATCCGAAGGATTATTCGGTATTAGCCCCGGTTTCCCGGAGTTATCCCAATCTACAGGGCAGGTTGCCCACGTGTTACTCACCCGTCCGCCGCTAAAATCAGAAGAAGCAAGCTTCTTCTTCTTTCCGCTCGACTTGCATGTATTAGGCACGCCGCCAGCGTTCGTCCTGAGCCAGGATCAAACTCTCCATCATAGAGAGCATGATTGCTCATGCTGTTTGCTGGCATCTTAATGATGT